>JAKJDQ010000022.1 GCA_022705845.1 Patescibacteria group bacterium
TAAACCGCCAGCTTATCCCTGGCAACAATTAGCCCTAGAAGTAATTGAACGGCTCAGAGTGCCAAACTTTAAACGCTCGGCTATTTTTAAGGTGTGTCAACAGTTCCCCGAATCTACTATCCGCCAAGCTCTCATTGATACCCAGGAACTCTGTGAAGGGGGTAATCGTTGGCAATATTTTTTCAAAATACTCAATAATTATCATAAAAATAAGGATAAATTTTAGCTACTAGTTTGCCAATGCCAAATAGCGCTACCCACCCCAAAGGGGGACTCATAAACTAAATTACGCCATTGGCCTGGCTGTTCAGCTATGGCCGCATTTACCGTCAAATAAGCCAGCCATGCGCATTGGCCAGTTTTATTCAGTAAATCCTGGGGCATATTTAACATAGCCGCCTCATCATTTTGTTCTAGGGCTTTTTGTAACTCCTGGTCAAATTTATGGCCTCGCGCTTGGGCTTTACTGGGTTGATCTGACCCTAAAGTATGAGCTAAATCCCCTGAGCCTAAAAGAGCTACTCGCCCTGGCCATTGACGCAAAAATTCACCTAATTTGTGGCCAAACACTGCCTGACGTTCTGGCTGATTATTAATATAGCCCACAGGTAAAATTTTAAGCTTTTGAGCGGCTGCACCTAATAATAGTAATGGTATGGAGGTGCCATAATCTAGGGTTGGCTGGCTATAAAGACGAAGCGGTAGATCTAAACCTAGATAATCCTCCAAGTCAATGACTAATTTTAAGGCACCGGGCCAACTATTGTTAGTAAGCAAATCACCAAAAGGACTCAAATCCGCATGATAATCTAAAGCAACATTGGCATTCCACCAATTATAACCACTATCTACGTGAGACGAAACAATAATCATAGCCTCTGGCTGAGCCTTGGCTAAAACGTCAGATAATTCTTCAAAAGCCTTTAGGGTTTTAGCTAATAACTGGCGATGCTCCCGTCCGATGTTAGGCGCAAGTAATGGAGAGTGCGGCACTAGGCCAGCAAATACTAAGGCCATATTAAGGACTAAGAGAATTAATAGTTGAGCTAGATGTACTACTTAAATCATCATTAGTAGTACTAGTAGATACTAAATCTGATAAACTAGTGGCGGGAGTAGAAGTAGCCACGGGTGGTCCAGAATCAACTGATAATCTATCTTCTACTGGCTGGCCCAAAAGATAAAGTTCAAAATGTTGAGGGTTCACCGTAATTATATTACTCCATTTATAGCCTAAACCATTAAATAATTGCTCGCTAGGAATTAGACGTTTCTCACCATGGTCTAAAATATAGACATTGGGGCTATCTTCAATTTTAATTAAGTTGCCATCATCTAATTTGACTGGTGCCCCAGTTTGGTAAGCTGCTAGCTCAGTAGCATCGGCGGGGATAATTCGGCGATTGGCAAATTTAGTAGTAAGCAGTACCCGATCTACCAGTGGATATTTAAAGCCTTCTTCTACCCAATATACTCCACCGGTCTTTTTATCTTGGAGTAAAGCTCCAGTGGGGTAGGTAGAAGTAACCGTAATGGGTGTTGATTCTTTATAGGGGGCTAAATCTTCCCAACTAGCCTTGACGACTTCTTGCATATTAAAGCCCATCTTGGAGAAGGCCTGCTTGCTTACAAAGCCTCGCCGTTTATCGTCAACTATGAGATAAATGGCGCCAGACGGAGCTTGCACTAAACTATATTGCTGAAATTTAATTGGCGCCCCTAAGGGATAATTTTCTAAATCAGCTGGTTTAACTGTAATAATTTTGCGTGGATCAAATCTAGACACTAAAGCGCCATGACTAGTAAAGGGCCGCTTATGGCCTGATTGGATTAAATATACTACCTCTTCACCTTCGGGTTGTAATAATGAACCGTCAGGATAAATCTGAGTAAAATATCGCTGCCATAATTTCCAGAAATTATAGTTACCATTATACACATGGGGGGTATAATTATATAAAGCGGCCGTAGCCCGATTAGCTGGAGTAACAACGACGGGATCATGATTAGTGTTAAACATGGTATAACTCTGCCCTACCTGATAATGATAATAGCGGGGATTTATCATATAATCATAAAACTGTAAAGCCGCAGCATTGACTTGTTTGCCAAAACCACGCCAGCGCTCACTGCAAGCCGCACCATCAGGACAACCATAACCCATTGCCCAATCCAATTGACTGGCCTTAGGGCTAGGATCCTCAATTAAGCTTTGCTCTTTTTGCAGAAGCACTAAAAGGAAACGGGGATTAATAGATGCCCTGACACATTTAGCTTTAGCTTCTTCAAAATCTTGAGGGTTGTCTACGGCGACACCACTGCAATCATAGCTATTAGTAGCCGCATTATAGATAATTTCCGCCGCACTGCGGACCGTGCCATAATAATCTTCTCCCCGATAATTAGCTAAATAACTACCATGGCTCTCTAAAAATTGCTGAATATCCGCAAGGCTCATAGTGCCAGCATCCAGAAGTTCAGCATCACTAATAATCAAATTAGGATTAAATTCAGCCGCCCGTACTAACCGTGGCGTGACTGTAATGACCATAGTCATCACTGAAGCGATTAAAATACCTTTATAAATTAAGCGGGGGGATAAATGCATGGGGGTTATTACTCCAATAAATTAATGTTTAATTTTAGCTGGAACTTTCTCTTCTAGTCGGAAAACGACCTTATTGTTATCAATATCACTAATGACTGTTTCTCCCTCCTTAATTTTACCTTCAATTATTTGCAAGGCCAATTCATCTAGAAGCTGGTTTTGAATTACCCGTTTAAGCGGCCGAGCACCAAAAGTTACATCATAACCCTTATCCGTTAAAAATTTCTTAAGTTTAGCCGTAGCCTTAAACTTAATACCTTTAACAGCCAAACGTTGGCTTACTTTGTCCAACTCCAGCTCTACAATTTTGTTTAACGCTTCTTTGCTTAAACTCTTAAAGATTACTATTTCATCAATACGATTAAGAAACTCCAATTTAAAATGTTCCCTTAAAATATGGTCAATTTTATCTTTCATTTCTACCTCTCGCGCTTGAGCCAACTTCTTAGCGTCACTGCCATCATAAAAGCCAATAGAATAATCTTTAATTACCTCATTGCCTAAATTAGAGGTCATAATAATGATGGTATTCTTAAAATTAATTACTCGACCCTTAGAATCAGTCAGCCGTCCATCATCTAAAATTTGTAGCAAGATATTAAACACATCTGGATGGGCTTTTTCAATTTCATCAAATAAAACGACACTATAGGGCCGACGACGCACTCGGTCAATCAGCTGGTTGCTGTCATCATAGCCAATATAACCCGCTGGCGCTCCTAAAATCTTAGAAACGCTATGCTTTTCCATAAACTCACTCATGTCCAACCGAATTAAAGCATTTTCATCATCAAACATAAACTCAGCCAAAGTTTTAGCTAGCTCTGTTTTACCCACTCCCGTAGGACCAACAAACAAGAAAGAGCCAATAGGTCTTTTTTCTTCATTAATGCCAGCTCTGGAACGGCGGATAGCATTAGCTACAGCCTTAATGGCTTCATCTTGTCCAACTACTCTAGTCTTTAAATAATCTTCAATTTTAGTTAGCTTCTGAGCTTCACTTTCCAACATTCGGGCCACCGGAATGCCGGTCCAGCGCGACACTACTTTAGCAATATCTTCTTCATCAACTTCTTCCTTCAAAATTCTGCGGCCGCCACTTTGAATTTTTAATAAGTTCTGCCGTTCACTTTCAATGGCTTTCTCTAATTCCGGAATACGGCTATATCTAATTTCAGCTACTTTTGTTAAGTCATCACCGCGCCGCTCAATAATCTCAGCCTGCGCCCGCAGTTCATCAATTTCTCGCTTGTAATCACGAATCTTAGAAATAATCGCTTTTTCATTTGACCATTGTAATTCCAATTCCTTAGCTTTTTCCTTTAAGTTTTCTAAATCGCGGTTAATCTTTCTGACCTTATCTTTACTATCTTCTTTTAGTAATCCCACTTTCATAATTTCCAACCGCCGAATTTCTCTTTTTAGACTGTCTAGCTCGTCAGGAGAGGAGTCAACCTCCATTCTTAAACTAGAGGCCGCTTCATCAATGAGGTCCACAGCTTTATCTGGTAAAAAACGGTCAGTAATATACCGCGCCGATAATTTGGCCGCGGCGATCAAAGCATCATCAGTAATGCGAACCCCATGATGCACTTCGTATTTTTCTTTAATACCCCTTAAAATAGCAATTGTATCTTCAACACTGGGTTCTTCAATAAAAATGGGCTGAAAACGGCGCTCCAAGGCCGCATCTTTTTCAATATATTTTTGGTACTCTTTAATGGTAGTAGCGCCAATTAATTTAATTTCGCCCCGCGCTAAAGCTGGTTTCAACATATTAGAAGCATCCATTGACCCCTCTGAGGCTCCAGCGCCAACAATGGTGTGCAATTCGTCCACAAACAAAATAACCTGACCATTACTCTTTTGAACTTCTTTAATAACTGATTTAAAACGATCTTCAAATTCACCACGAAATTTAGCCCCCGCAATTAATAATCCTAAGTCTAAACTCACTAATTCCTTGCCCCTCAGACTTTCCGGCACATCACCACTGACAATACGCTGGGCTAAACCTTCTACAATGGCAGTCTTGCCAGTACCGGCTTCACCAATTAACACCGGATTGTTTTTCGTGCGCCTCGTCAGTACCTGCATAATCCGTCTAATTTCTTCATCACGGCCAATAACTGGATCTAGCTTCTTCTGTCTAGCTAAATCAGTTAAATTAATAGCATATTTCTGCAATACTTTATACTTTTTTTCCGCATCAGTAGAGCCAACAGCTTGAGAACCGCGCAGTTCAAGCAAGGCTTTAAGTAGGTCTTCATAGCCCAGTCCTGCTTTCAGTAAAATAGCCTGGGCCCTAGATTTAATTCCCACGATAGCTAACAATAAATGCTCAGTGGCTACATATTCATCATCTAAGTTTTTAGCCTCTCTCCTGGCTCGCTCTATAACCATTGAGGCCTCAGCTGTACCCTGAACTACACCCTCTGCTATTTGCGGATGGTCTGACTTGGGTAATTTTTCCAGCTCAGCTTCCACTTGGTCAACAATATATTCAGGATCAATCTTTTGGGCCTCAATTATTGGCCGCACCAACCCTTCGTCTTGCTGTAGCAAGGCTAATAATAAATGAAGGGCGCCAATAAATTCCTGGCCGTACTGCTGGGCAACCATTTGGGCATTAATAATAGCTTCTTGAGCTTTTTCAGTAAAATTATCTAACATATCTTATTTTTATTATTTATTATTATTTTAGCAGTCTATTAATTAGAGTGCTAAAAATAATATAGCTCAACTCAGGGTACCTGTCAAGATTATAGCACAAAACAGGCAATTACCAAAATTATTGACAAATAATTGACTTAGGACTAGGGTAATATATCTATAAAATGTACCTAAAAAAATAAATAAAGGAGGTGATATCATGGCACCGATGAAAAGCGTCAATACCCATAACTTAGCTAGCCTCCTCATTTGGCAAATCTACCAAGAGTATGAGAATGCTCTGAGTAAGAAAGAACAATGGGGAGACAGGCTACAAAAAATGGAAAGATTAAGAGAGATCTTAGTCTCCATCAGTTTATTATCATTATGTTTGGTGCTGGCCTATTGGGGTATATTTTTTATTTTTTTGTTCCCTACTTCCACAACATTCTGGGATTATGTTTCTGGAGGTATAATGGCCATACCACTAATGAGCTGCTTGTCAATTATGTTAATAGAGCAAAGAGTGGTTCACTATCAACACAAAATTAGAGAGGTAGACAAGGGGGTGGTGGAATTTATTAAAAAACGCCTTAATCAAATTCTACTGTCCCACACTTGTTTTGCTCACGATGACGTAGATGCTATTATTGATTTTTATTACAAGCAGCTCGGTTGCATTGTGGGTGATTTTTTCAAAGAAAGTTTTGCTTCTCCTCTTAGCCATGAAGAGGAAGAGGAAATAAAAAGCTGGATAAAAACCAGCTGGCCCAATTTTTTTATTAGCCCCTGAGCCCAGGGGCTTTTTTATTGCCGATAACTTCAATTATTTGTATAATAAACTCATCTAAAATGTTGTAAAAAGTTTATGCCAGATACCAGTCAATTTGCAGCTTTAGTTTATCTCGCTACCAGCCAAATTCCTTTAGGTCGCATCAGTACTTACAGCGCCATTGCTCAAGCTATTGGCAGGCCTCAGGCCAGCCGGGCAGTCGGCCAAGCGCTCCATCACAATCCTTTTGCCCCAACTGTGCCTTGCCATCGTGTAGTAAGCCATAGCGGTAAGTTAATTGGCTTTATTCAGGGCGTAGAAGCTCAAAAGAATCTTCTAACTAAAGAGGGGATTATGGTTAATAACCAAGGCAAAATAATAAATTTTAATAAAGTATTTTACCAGCCTAAAATATGTCCCCAAGCTATCCGGAAATTATCCAAAAATTACAGGCCTTAGCTAACGCTAATAAAGCTAAAACTTTGAGCCAATTTTTTAAAACTGGTGCCGGGGATTATGGGGCTTGTGATATTTTTTGGGGTATACCAGTACCATTACAACGGCCCCTGGCTCAAGAATATTATAATTTGCCGCTAAGAGATATTAAAAAATTATTAACTCATCCAGTGCATGAAGTAAGATTTACTGGCGCTCTTATTTTGGTTAATCATTATAATCGGAGTGATAAACAAGAACAAAAGAATACTTTAGATTTTTATCTAAATAATATTCATCTCTTTAATAGCTGGGATATTATTGACTTAACTGCTCCAAAAATTCTTGGTAAATATTTAGTCAATAATAAAAATTATAATATCCTATCAACCCTGGCTAAAGTTAATAATTTATGGGCTAAACGAGCTGCCATGGTGGCTAATCTAACCTTAATTAAAAAAGGGGAATTTGGTCCGGCCTTAAAACTAGCCAAGCAATATTTATCTCAAAAAGAAGAATTACTACATAAAGCAACCGGCTGGATGTTACGAGAAATTGGTAAGCAGAATCAATCATCGCTCCTGAACTTTTTAGACCAGTATGCTAGTCAAATGCCACGTATCATGTTAAGATATAGTTTAGAAAAACTGCCACCAGAACTAAGAGAAAAATATTTAAAAAGACGTTATGAACTTCCTTAATTTAATGGGTGTGCGACTAACCAACCTCAATAACCACGAACTATGGACTATTATTGAAAGCTACCTCCAAAGTAGTCATAATCATTTAATTGTCACTGCTAATCCCGAGTTTATATTAACAGCCCAAAATGATAAAAAATTTAGAGATATTTTAAATAGCGCTGACCTAGCTTTGCCCGATGGAGTTGGCTTAATTCTGGCAGCTAGAGTTTGTGGCTGTAAACTTCAACGCCATACTGGTGCTGATCTCACTGCTGACCTTATCCAGTACGCCCAACAACATAACCTGCCCATAGCTATTATTAATTGGCGAGGCGGATTATTGTCCCGTAAAGAATTATCTCTAAGACTTCAACAACAATATCCTCATCTTAATTATTTAGTGGAAGATGTAAAAAAGTCTGGCCAATTAGGTCGCCGTCAAGTTAAACGTCTAACTTCATTTAAACCAATTATTATCTTTTCTACCTTGGGGGCGCCCTGGCAAGAATATTTTCTAGATAAAGAACGAGATACCTGGCCTAGCTGTCGCTTGATGATTGGAGTAGGGGGTAGTTTTGATTTTCTTCTTGGAGCTATTGCCAGAGCACCTAAAATTTGGCGTCATTTAGGTCTGGAATGGCTCTGGCGTCTTGGCCAACAGCCCTGGCGCTTCAAAAGAATCTGGCGTGCCGTCATAGTCTTTAGCTATCAATTCATAATCTGGAAACTAAATCCTAGAAAAATCAAGTAGGTGATGATAAAATAATGACACATGATAGCCCAACATCATAAACACCATTATTCAGCCTTTACCTTGGTTGAACTCTTAGTAGTTATTGCCATTATTGGTATTCTTTCTACTTTATCGGTAATAGTTTT
>JAKJDQ010000049.1 GCA_022705845.1 Patescibacteria group bacterium
ATGATTAATCTGTCTTTGCCGAAAGGCTGGCTGAGTATCTATAAATAATTTCCATGCTGACCAATTCATAAAAAGTTGTTGAAATTCTTTACTAATGGTATACTTTGATTGTTGATAAAGCAAGCCCCTTATTGTTATTTTAGCATCTTTGATTACTAAATATGACCAAGCGTAAAAATAAAAAAACTCATCAATCAACAAATCTTAATTATTTATCAGTGGGTAAAGGCGGCCTTAGTTCTGAAGCTAAAAAAAGTTTAGCGGCCATTATTTTAATCTTGCTAGCCGCTGTTAGCCTTATTAGCCTAATTCAGCCGGAAGGCATTATTGGCCAATATTTGTCTCAGGGTATTTGTCAACTCCTCGGCTGGGGGCGTTGGTTTTTGCCTATTTTTTTATTTGCTTTAGCTATTTTTATTTACTTTCGTGAACGGTTGCAAATTACTACTATCAAATTTATTGGCTGGGGCCTATTATTTATTAGCCTTCAAGGTATTTTCCATTTCTTTCTTAATAAGGATAGCTGGCTCAGCGATATTGCGACTGGGGCAGGCGGTGGCTATGTTGGCTATGGTATTGCCTGGGCAATCACTAAATTAGTAGGCTATTGGTCTGGCCTAATTATAATTATTGCCCTGCTAATTATTAGCCTCATCTTTATTTTTAATACCAATTTAAGCTCTCTCTTAGGTCAACGCAGTATTTTTAATAAATTCATCTTTGCTCCTTTAGCCGATGGCTGGAAATATATAAAAAATCTTTTTAGTAAACACCCAGATGATAGTGATTTATCCCCTGAAGAAGAATTGTCCACGGTATATATGCCGGAGGTTAACCAAGAGAAACCAGTGCACCCTAGCCAGTTAACTGACACATCTACTATTAATCAACCCAGCGCAAATAACAAAACCCAGCCTGGTAGCCAAGAAAAAACAAATAAAAGCCAGGTTAATAAAATTGACCTGCCCCTAGATTTATTAGACCGCCAAGCTAATAAGCCACAAAGTGGCGATATTGTTATAGGGGCACAGCGAATTAAAACTACCTTAGAAAATTTTGGCATCCCGATAGATATAGAAAAGATCACGGTAGGACCAACAATTACTCAATACGCTATTAAGCCGGCTGAGGGCATTCGCCTAGAAAAAATTACCAGTCTGGCTAGCAATTTAGCCATGGCTTTAGCCGCCCCCCATCCTATCCGCATAGAAGCCCCTATCCCTGGTAAATCACTAGTGGGCATTGAGGTTCCCAATGAAGTAATTGCCACCGTAGGATTAAGAGAAATTTTAGATAGCCCTAACTTCCGTCAACGAAAAAATAATACAATGATTGCCTTAGGCAAAGACGTAACTGGCAAAATATGGTTAGAAGACCTTACGGCCATGCCTCATCTTTTAATCGCTGGAGCTACTGGATCGGGGAAGTCGGTAATGCTTAACTGTATTATTTTAAGTCTTTTATATGAAAACGGACCCGAAGACCTGCGCCTTATTATGGTTGACCCTAAACGAGTAGAACTTAGCGTCTATAATGGCATCCCCCATCTCTTAACCCCAGTAGTTAATG
>JAKJDQ010000023.1 GCA_022705845.1 Patescibacteria group bacterium
ACTTTTTGATTAACAAATGGCATCTTGCGACCGTTGGCTATTAAATAAACAGTAGTACCATTAGGTGATTTGGCCAAACTATAATTCTTCAGAGGGCACTTGCCAGTCAAGTAATTGGAGTGCTCAACCACTGCTCCATTCTTATAATTATTTAAATTACCATCTTTATCAATAATAATATCGCTAGTCTTATAATTTAAAAACTTCAATACAAACTCATTGGCTAATGGACGTTTATATTGACCATCAATAACATACACCGTCACCTTTTTGGGGAACTTCACTACCTGCCCATCATGGTACGCTCCCCAGTAAGCCGGGCCCTCTTTATAAAATGTAAAATATTTATCAGCTATGGGTTTAGCGGCTGACTTATTATAACCCCGACTGGTTAAACTATTATTATTTAATTTTATTTTTTGCTGATTATATAAATAATAATAATCATTACCGTATTTTAAAATATCGCCACTCTTGAAATATTGACGTAAATATTCCAAAGTAAGGGGCGCTGTTTTGAAGCTATAGACTTGGCTCTCAAAGCTTTTATGATTAAGGTTGCTAGACATTTTAACTTTAAAATAATAAACCGTATTAGGATTTAGATTGGTTAATTCAACCCGATGACTAAGCTGATGGTCCTTAGACGCCGGTAAACGTTTATTTAAATGATCCGGATCGGTGCCATAGACTATCTCTGAGGTAGCTAAAACATTACTGTCCCAACTAATCACCGCCGCCTCCGGCAAAATTATAGCTTGGTTAGCGTTCTGCGGCACTAAATTACTAATGTTTATTTGGCCATAATTATGATAAGCGTCGGTAGTAAATTCCCCGCTTCTTTCAGTGGTATTATCATCCTCATCTTTGACTAAAATACTAAAATAATACTTACTACCAGACTTCAAGCCATCAATAATTATAAGATGCTCATAACGTAAACTGTTATCTGAGCGACGTTTATCTAATTTATTGGGAGTAAAACCATAAAAAATATTAACACGGCTCGGTTCATTGGTAAAAAAATGAATGGCCGCTGCGGTATCTATGGTCTGAAGCACCCGCAGTCCACTAACCTCTGGAGCTACTGAGTCTTTCATCTTGTCCGTATTAAAATATTGAACAAAAGACTCAACTCTCTGGCCGCTACTATTGGTAGCTATAATTTTATAGTAATAATCAGTTTTCTTCCGAAGCCCAGTGAGGTCAGCCTCATGATGCACTTTAAACTCAATATTGCCTACATGATAAATTAAATTTTCGCTACTAGTGCCAAAATAAACATCACTTTTGGTTGGTTCGCTAGTATTCCAAGTAATAGTGGCTATTCCGTTGTGCGGCTTACTAATAGTAATATCCGTAATGTTCATTTCAGCTGCCGCTGGCAAAGCTATAGCCCCAGCAATTAATAGGGAGTTAAAAAATAATAAATATTTAGATAATTTTCTAACTAAATACCACATAATATTTTACGGCTGAAATAAGGTCTCCGGTTCAAATTTCACTTCTTTAACCTCGGGAAATTGTTTAGCTACTGCTTCAAGTTGAAATTTAAGAATACCTACTCGGCAAGCCCCACCCCCTGTCTGGTTATATTTATCAGATAATCTAATAGTTAATAAACCACTATCTTTATCTAAATTAAGACTTTCTAAAGAAACACCAGATAAAGGAAACTCACTAGAAAGACCAGCAGCAGCGGCTTCCTCTGGTAAGGGGATATTTAAAAAACTCTCAATTGTGTCTTTAATCGGAGTGGCGGTAAAAGGTATATCATGGTCCCAAACAACCAATCCACGCTGACTGCATAAAATATTGCCGGCATCATCTTGATCTAATCGGCTATCGTAATAGAAAAACTTAACAGTGCGCACTGTGCTTTCTGACGAGGTACTAGAAAATACGATAGGAATTTTTAATTCTTTATCTTTATCTGGCAGGCCAGAAGGATTGTCATTGTGTAAAATAATAAATCCAGAACTAGTGGCTGGTGACTTGAAACTAATAGCTGCCCTAAAAACTACAAAATCATTGGTCATCCAACTAGATTGAGCTTCGGCGATACCTTCTCCCAATAACTCACCACTAACGTCAACAATTTTTATGGGGAAAGAGCCCTCAAAAAACCAAGAACCACGAGCTCGACCACTAATAGTTACTGGGTTTTCTATAATCTCTCCTGCTTGTGGCCTATCTACTATAATAAGGTCCGACACATCGACGGGTGTATTGGGCTCAACAGTAAAATTGGTTTCCTGGGATTTAAATAAAACATTAAGTTTAACAAATAAAATTATTAAACCACTTACTATAATCAGACAAAGGATGAAATAAAAAATTGTTTTTTTCATACTTAGAATTTAGCGTTCTTGGGGGTGCGTGGGAAAGGAATAACATCACGAATATTAGCTATCCCCGTCAGATACATTATAAATCTCTCAAAGCCTAAGCCAAAACCAGCATGCTGAATAGAGCCAAACCTTCTTAGATCTAAATACCACTCGTAATCTTTTTTATTTATCTTTAAATCATCAAGTCGTTTTTCTAATAACGTCCAGCGTTCTTCTCTCTGACTTCCGCCAATAATTTCTCCAATGCCTGGCACCAATAAATCAACTGCCGCTACTGTCTGGCCATCATCATTCTGGCGCATATAAAAAGCCTTAATGTCTTTGGGGTAATCCGTCAAAAAAACTGGCTGACCAAAAATCTTTTCAGTAATATAACGCTCATGCTCAGTTTGCAGGTCTACCCCCCAGCTTACTGGATATTGAAAATGTTGTTTACTCTTTAATAACAAATCAATGGCCTCGCTATATGATAATCTAATAAAATCAGCCTTAACGGTCTTCTGCAAACGCTCCAACAAAGTATTATCAGTAGAATGATTAAAAAAGTCTATCTCTTCTGGTAAAATCTCTAATATATAACTTATTAAATATCTAACCATCTCTTCGGCTAAATCCATAATATCTACTAAATCAGCAAAAGCCATCTCTGGCTCTATCATCCAAAATTCACAAGCATGCCGCGTAGTATTAGAATTTTCAGCTCGAAAGGTTGGACCAAAAGTATAAACCCGATTAAGTCCAAAAATAAGGGCCTCAGCCTCCAACTGACCGCTAACTGTCAAACCTACTTTTTGACCAAAAAAATCACGGCTATAATCAACCTGTCCAGTGGGTGTTTTTACAATAGGCTGCGCTAAATCCATAGTAGTTATCGTAAACATCTCACCCGCTCCTTCACAGTCGCTACTAGAAATAATAGGAGTATGAACATAACTAAAACCGCGTTCTTGAAAAAATTGATGAATAGCTAAACTTAACACTGAACGTACTCGAAAAACCGAAGAAAATGTCGTGCTTCTTACTCTTAAATGAGCTATATCTCTTAAAAATTCCAAACTATGCTTTTTCTTTTGAAGCGGATAGCTATTATCTGATGGTCCAAGAATCTTTATATTGTTAGCCCTAAGCTCAAAGGGTTGAAGCGGAGCTGGCGATTTAACTAATTGCCCCTCCACCCTAATGGCTGATCCTAGACTTAACTTCTCTATCTCTGAAAAATTATTTAACTGTCTGTCAAAAACAATTTGTAGATTTTTTAAAAATGTTCCATCATTAAGCTCAATAAAACCAAAATCTTTAGACAGGCGCACAGTTCTGACCCAGCCGGCCACACTAATAATTTGATCTAAATACTTATTAGTCTCACGATATAAACTTTTGATGTCAATAAATTTCATAAATTACAATAATTGTTTATTCACCAGCACTACCAGTTTGATATTTTGTCATTAAGTTGTCTAAAATTTTTTTTAATTGATAAGGCTTTGCCACGTGCTTCAACTGGACCCCGCCATCAATAGAACCAGCCGTGGAAATAGTTAGAGAACCTGTGCCGGTAAAAATTTTAGTAAAAAATGGCTCCTCCACAGTAACATTGGTAATCTTACTATAATCAATACTTACCAAATTAGTAGATAGCCAGCCGCGATGTGCTAACACCCGATGGTCTGTAAAGGCATAGGCATTGGCTATTTTAAAATAAAAACCATAAAAGAAGGTAGCTCCCAAAAATAATAAAGACGGCACCAGCGGCGACTGATAAACAACAATTGATCCAATACTAATCAGCAACCATAATAACCAACAAAGAAAAAGGTAACGATTGCCAATAGAAAATTGATATTCAATCTTCTCGCCAGGAGTAATTATCTTTTGCCAAATACGATCATAATTCATAGTAATCTTTATTATTACATCACAATCTATGTGTATAATACACCAACATCTAAGAAAAACAAGGTGGCGCTAACTTTGTATGGTCCAGCCACCATCTACTACCAAAACTTGACCAGTGATATAACCCGCTCCTTCAGAGGCTAGAAAAGCAACAGCCGCCGCAATATCTTGTGGCTTGCCTAACCGTCCCAAGGGTATCTTAGCCATAGTAGCCTTTTGAGATCCTTCGTCGATGTTGCTAGTACCTGGAGTTATAATACTTCCCGGAGCAACGGCGTTAACGGTAATCTGACGTGGGGCTAGCTCTAGGGCTAAAGCCCTAACCAAACCATTGATACCGCCCTTAGAGGCACAATAATGAACTAGCCCCGAAAAACCAAGCATTGAAGCAACAGACGAGGTCATAATAATGCGACTGCCATCTGGCATAATTCGTGCTGCTGCCTGGGAACATAAAAATACACTTTTTAAATTTACAGCTATCACTTTATCCCATTGTTCTTCAGTTATGTCCATAAATGGAGTAAAAGGATAAATGCCGGCATTATTAACTAAAACATCAAGAGATTCAAACTCATCTACTGTGGCTTGAATCATGTGTTGAACATCGTGGGCGCTAGAAACATCAGCCTCAATTTTTAAGACTCTAACACCTAAAGCACTAATTTCCTGGGCTGCTTCGGCTAAATTATTTAAATTAATATCGGCAATGGCAATATTATAACCATCACGAGCTAATCTAACGGCGATACCGCGTCCAATGCCTTGACCAGCTCCAGTAATTAAAGCTGTCTTACGTTTATTAGAGGACATAAAATAATTTTAAAATAAATTTAATTTATTATAGTTATATCATAAACAATTTTAAATGAGTTGTAAAATGTGCTATGATGGGAAAACAAATTTTAAATAAAATATATGATTTCTATTGACAAAGACTCTACCAAAATCGCCTATTTCAGCATGGAAATAGCCATCAACAACCAAATTAAAAGCTATGCTGGTGGATTGGGCGTTTTAGCTGGCGACACTCTCAAGTCAGCTGCTGATTTAAAAATACCCATGGTCGGTATTACTCTCTTAAACCGCTATGGCTATTTTAAACAAAAAATTAATCGTGAGGGTGAACAAATAGAACTGCCGGATAAATTTAATTATCGCTATCTTAAAAAAACAAGAGCAGTCACCCAGGTAAAAATTGGTGAGGATATAGTAAAAATCCGCGCCTGGGAATATCTAATCAAGGGATATAGTAATTATTATATCCCGATATACTTTTTAGACACCAACATCGCCGGCAACAAAACAAAATATCGTTGTCTGAATAGTCGGCTTTATGGCATTGAACCGACATATCGTCTAATGCAAGAGATTATTTTAGGCCGAGGCGGTATAAAAATATTATCCGAGCTGGGATATCATAATATCCAAAAATATCATCTCAATGAAGGTCATACTGCGCTAGCGACAATAGAACTATTTCAGCAATCATTAGCAAAAAGCAAAAATGCTAAAATTAAAGAAGTGCGCCGTAAATGTGTCTTCACTACCCACACTCCTACCAAGGCTGGCCACGATGTCTTTCCTCTTAATTTAGCTAAAACTTTACAATGTGATTTGCCCCATATTCCCCAATTATTTAAAAATGACGAACTCAATATGACCCAGCTAGCTCTCTATTTTAGCTCTTATGTGAATGGGGTGGCTCGCAGCCACCAAGAAATATCTAAAAAATTATTTCCTGGCTATTGTATTTATTCCATCACTAACGGAGTGCATTCAGCAACCTGGACTGCGCCAGAATTCCAAAAATTGTTTAATAAATACATCCCCACCTGGCGAGAGTGCAGTCTATCCTTGCGCAATGTCTTTAGTATTCCCACTTCAGAAATATGGGAAGCCCACCAGCAAGCTAAAGCGCGACTTCTTAATTACATCTATAAAAAACAGGGTATCAAACTTGATTTAAATGTTTTTACCCTAGGATTTGCTCGTCGGTTTACTGGCTATAAACGATCCACCTTACTATTTTATGATATGAATGAACTACTAAGAATTAATCGTACTGCCGGTCCTATTCAAATAGTCTATGCCGGCAAAGCTCATCCAGACGATGACAATGGCAAAGAACTTATTAAAGAAATTATAAAAATTAAAGAACAATATAAAAAAGAAATTAAAATTGTCTTTTTAGAAAATTATGATATGAATATTGCCAAGCTAATGACTGCTGGGGTAGATGTCTGGCTTAACACCCCCCTCCCCCCTAATGAAGCCTCTGGCACTAGCGGGATGAAGGCGGCTCATAATGGCGTACCACATTTTAGTACTCTCGACGGCTGGTGGATAGAAGGATTTGTTAATCGTAAAACTGGCTGGGCTATTGGAGGACGTCGCAATACCCTAGATCCTAAGCAGCTTAATAAACAAGACGCTGACAATCTCTATAATAAACTAGAAACTAGAATATTGCCTCGCTATTATCACTCTCCTGATAATTGGCGAGAAACCATGCGTTATACTATTGCCATTAATGCCTCATTTTTTAATTCAGAAAGAATGCTCCAACAATATATCCAAAGCGCCTATTTATAATAACTCTCCAATTGATTAACCCACTCTAGCGGTAAATTATGCTCTTTGGCTCCAGGTATCACCTTCCCCTCTAAATAAGTACGATTTGGCTGTCCTCCCGACTGATCAGATGGCTCTATATAAACTAAAGCAGCAACATTGTCTTGTCCTAATTCCACCGCAACAGTCTGCCGTCCATATAGCGTTGGATAACCTTCATATATGTCTAGCGCTTTAAGGCAATCTTCGTCTATTCTCCATACCAATCCCCAGACATATTTACCAGAATAAGGAATTATATTGGCATAACCTCGCTTATCAAAAGTCAAATCATAGTCCAACAATTTAGCCGGACCAAGTGCCTCAATATCAGATCCACATCGACTATACATATTATCGCTGCTTAAATTAGAACCATAAGCAAAATAAATAATAGATGACGTTACCGTTGAAGTCGCTGTCTGATTTCTATTAGTGGGTTGCAATAAATATCTAATAATAACCAGGGCACACGCTAAAATTATAACTAGGATGCACGCTGAAATTATCACACTAATAAACCATTTTACCATTCGCCACATATTATAATGTCATAGTTAATAAATAAAAACCTCTAAATATTATAGCAAAATTTAATAAAAACCATAATATAATATGTTAGACTTTACCTATTTCTTTTGCTATAATATCTCAAGTAAGCTAAATTAGTTATGAAGCACCGCCTCAATATAGTAAAGTATAGCAAGCTATTTGTTTGGCTGATGTTTTTAGCGTTATTGGGATTAATGAGCCGCCCTCTTAATACTCAAGCTGCTTTAAGTAATATA
>JAKJDQ010000024.1 GCA_022705845.1 Patescibacteria group bacterium
TAGAGTTAGGCTGATATTAGGAAATAAACATATTGGTAAGTCTAATATAGGCCGATCAATAAAGGCTTTCTTTGTTGACGGTTCATTATTTTTATTAAATAGTTTGCTTGCAGTCAAAAAGATAGTCGTTTGGCTATTGTCGCATATTTTTAAAATTATTGGCTGGATATTTATCTATTGGCCAGCTGCTAAAATTTATAAGCTATATTTGCGATTGCGTCGGCGGACGATTAATCGTTATCAACAAAATGTTTGGCTAACGGCTATTACTCTTCTCTCTATAGCTTTATTTATTGTTTTGTATAACCGGCAAGAAACTAATCAATTGATGGCTGCTGAAGATTTAGTCCGCGGCACATGGCTATCCAGATTAGTTGGTGATGAGTTTAATCAATTTAATGATATTGTGGTAGACGACCAGCCACCTCGTCAATTGAATGTTAATAATCCGGCCGTTATTACCAATAATTTGAGTACTCTTGGCCTGGCCCAGCCCACTGATTTGGCGGCTATTTCTGGGATGACAACCGACCGCTGGGTATATAGTTTAGGTCTTATTAGTTTGCCTCAAACAAATATCCAGGGCACGACCACTACTGCCCCTACTAGATCTATTAGCTATTATACCGTTAAAGTTGGCGATACTTTAAGTGGTATTGCTAAAGCTTTTGGAGTAAGCATAAATACAATTGCTTGGCAAAATGGTTTGAGCCCTAACGCCCTTCTACGGCCTGGTGATAAATTGACCATTTTGCCAGTTAGCGGAGTTTTACATAAAGTAAAGGCTGGAGATAGCTTATCTAAGATTGCTAAACAATATGGAGTTAAGACTGCTGATATTATTGCCTATAATAATTTATCTGGTGACAGGGTAATTATTGGGCAATCTTTAATTATTCCTGGCGGTCAGCCACCATCAACTCCGGCTAGTCAAATCACTCAAGCTGTTAAGAGCAATGTCCAACAAGTTTTTACTTCAGCTAAAGAGACGGCTCAAAAGAGTTTAACCTCGTCAGGTAGTGGTATGACCTGGCCAACAGTAGGCCATCGTATTACTCAATATTATTCGTGGCGTCATACCGGTGTTGATATTGCTGATAAGGTGGGAACGCCGATTTATGCTGCGGATAGCGGTCGGGTAGAAATTGCTGCTACTGGCTGGAATGGTGGCTATGGTACTACTATTATTATTAATCATGGTAAATTGAAAACTCGCTATGGCCACCTGTCGCGTTTATATGTTAAAGCCGGAGAAAATGTGGTAAAAGGTCAGGTTATTGGCGAGATGGGCTCAACTGGCCGTTCTACCGGGTCACATTTGCATTTTGAGGTTTTATCTGGTAATGTTAGGTATAATCCGTTAAATTATGTCCATTAAATTATCTCTATATGTTGCATTTTTTTGGTGGGTTGGCCATAGTTGCTTTGGGGGTAGTCATTATCTTAAAACGAGAGTGGATTTTAAATAATTTTGGCCGTATAGATTTTTTTGAAGAGAAGATGAGTACCTATGGCGGAACCAGAATGGCTTATTCATTAATTGGGCTTATTGCTATTTTTATTGGCTTTTGTATTGCCTTTGGGCTAATAAATGATTTTTTGGGCTGGGTGCTCGGTCCATTACTACGCTATCAGTAGAGTTAAATATATTTTGGGCCTTTAGCTCAGCTGGCTAGAGCGTCTGCTTTGCAAGCAGGAGGTCGAGGGTTCGAGTCCCTTAAGGTCCACTACATTGAACTAATTGCCTCACTCGGGGCTTTGCTTGATGTTTTAATGAAATAAAAATATGGCACTATTTAAAATCCACAATTCGGCAGTCAAAAAGATAGTCGCTCGCGAACTTGATTTGGAGCGAAACCTTCAAGAACTTTTTGAGAATAATTTGGAAGAAATTTTGGACATTATTTTTCTTGCTCATGAATACTCAACAAGTTTCGGTGGCAGAATTGATACGCTCGGTATAGATAAAAATGGCTCGCCCTGCATTATTGAATACAAGAAAAACCAAAATGACAACGTTATTAATCAAGGGCTTTCATATTTGCGCTGGCTTCTTGACCATAAGGCCGATTTTGAAATTTTATGCCAAAGCAAAAAAATGAGCATCGAGATTGACTGGGATTCACCTCGCGTCATCTGCATTGCTGGAAGTTATAATAAATTTGATCTTGATACTGCTGATATTCTGCCGATCAATGTTGAACTTTTACGATACCGAATTTATGACGATGAAATTTTATATCTTGAACCGGAAAATTATCAAAAAGTCAGAATATCCACCTCTGGCATAGTGAAAAAATCAAAACAAGGAAAAGAAAAAATGGAGCGTCTACAAAAAACTTACTCGGTAGATGACCACCTTGCTGGAATTGATAAGCAGACAGTTGTGCTTTTTCAAGCCTTGCGCGAAAAGATTCTTTCACTCGATGAAAGCATTATTGAGGAAGCAAAAGCAAAATATATCGCTTATAAAATATCAACAAACTTTACTGATATTGTCGTCGAGCAATGCGGCCTCAAAATTTTCCTCAATGTCAAAAGTGGACAGCTTAATGATCCGCAAAAGCTCGCGCGCGACTTAACGCAACCAAAACCCATTGGGCACTGGGGCAATGGCGATTACGAGGTGAAACTGAAGAAAGATAGCGAGCTTGAAGCGGTTTTTGCGCTTATTAAACAAAGCTACGATTTAAATAAATAAACACTTAGATTTTACTCAAAAAAGCTGGATTTCTTCCAGCAACACTAACCTTAATTTTTCTCTTTACTATTAAGCTTTTTTTAGCTATTCTTATGGATAGTAAATATTGTTATGATCCTCAATCCTAAATTACATGAACAGGCCTCTTTTACTTTAACTGCTAATGTTAACACTAAACAATTACTGCAGGTAATTTATCGCACTCAGCATGGTCAGGTTAAAGATACATCAGATCAGCCTAAAATTAAGGTTTCTAGCGTTATTTCCCGCATGGCCTTTTTTTATGAAAAAATTCGTAATGTGGTGGAATATAAAGAAGAATATTTGCTTCGGAAAGAGGCTATTAAGCGAATTTTGCGACGGGAGATTGTAATTGAAGGAGACACTAAAGAGTGCCAAGCGGCAGAAATTAGTGAGCATTTATTAACAGAATTAATTCGTGGCGGTTATTTGCCAAATAATCAACTGCCCATGACCCTTATTGATGAGGTGGCAGTTATTATTAAAAAATATTTGGTAATTAAAAACATTGCTGCCCCTAGTATAAGTAAAGAAATAAGCAAGGATTTAACTAAAAGAGATTTAAGGGAAATTAGAGACGAAATAGCCAATCATAATCAACTGATAGATTGGCTAATGGCAGTAGCAGCTAGTGAGATTGAAGCTCGTCTTTGTCAGGATCCAGTGCTGAATCAAGCCATTAAGAATCTTTATGAGTATCTATCGGCTAATATTCAATTGGTTGACCAGCAAGAATTAGCCAAGGACTTACCCATTCAAATTTATCTTTCAATTAACCGCAATTTTGCCAAGTTAGACGATGACATGTTATCTTTTATTTTGTTGAAATACTATATTGCTGGTTGGCAAAGTTTGCCGGAGAGCCGTTGGCCGGCAATAGCCAAAAATATTGAAAAAATTCGCCGGGCCATTAATAGTCAATTAAAGAATCCACTGGCCGAGCCACTTAATAAAATTACTAGTCGTTATGCTGTGGCAACCTCTGTTTTGTTAGAACTCTTGCGTCAAGATCCAATAGGGGTTTATACCAACCTTAAAACTGATCCTAAATCATTTCCTAGACAGATTAAGAAAATTTGTGAGAAAAAATACACAAAAGCTAAAAACTTATTGTGGCGAGCTGCTACCCGCAGTATTATCTATATTTTTATTACTAAAGGTATTTTAGTTGTTCTTTTAGAAGTTCCAGCTAATAAGTTGTTTGGAGCAGAGATTGAGCCATTGGCTTTATTATTTAATGCTCTTTTTCCTCCAGCCTTGCTGTTTTTCTCAGTTTTAGTCACCAAGGTGCCAGATGAAAGTAACACAGAAAGAATTATAAATTTAGTTAATGAATTATCTTTTGAAGAATATAAGCGGTCAGAACCCATCATATTAAGGATACCCCAAAGAAAGGCCAGTTTTCTCCGGCAGATTTTTAATTTCTTTTATGGGCTAACTTTTATTATAACGTTCGGTGCCATCATCTGGCTGTTATCTATATTCCATTTCACCTGGGTTAGCATCTTAATTTTTCTATTCTTTTTAGTGTTTGTCAGTTTTTTTATTATCCGTATTAAAAAAGCGACCAGTGAACTTAAAGTTATAGAGGAAAAAGAAAGTCTATGGCGTACTCTATTTGACCTTTTTAGTCTACCAGTTATTTCGGTTGGTAAATATCTTAGTGAAAAGTTTAATAAAATTAACGTCTTTGCCTTTTTTCTAGACTTTATCATTGAAACTCCATTTAAGTTTCTGGTAAACATGGCTGAAGATTGGACTAATTATGTTAATGAACGTAAAAATCAAATAAGTTAAATTTATGGCTGAAGAAGATAATTTATCCATTGAAGATTTGTTAAATAATAAAGCATTGCAGCAGAAAGATTCACAAGCTGCTAAATTAGCGCGTCGCGAACAAGAATTACGCGAGCAAGCAATTGAGGATCAGGTGGCGGCCCAGGCGGCCCAGGCCGGCTTGTTATATGTTGATTTAGTTAATTTCCCTATAAGTCCTGAAGCGATTGTTCTGTTGAATCAAGACGAAGCAGAAGAATTGCAAGCGGTCTGTTTTTACTACGAAGGAGGTAATATTAGGGTTGGCACGACTAACCCTAGCGATCATCTCACCAGGAAGATAAAAGAATTAGAAAATAAGCACCATGTTAAAAGTAAGCTTTACTTAATTTCTCCACGTAGCTTGAAGTATGGTCTCAAAGTTTATGATACTCTGCCTAAAATTAAACGACTTGAGGGAGTAGAAATTAGCCCAACAGATTTAGTACGCTATCAGGAAGAATTAAATGATTTTCAGACGCTTAATAATAGATTACAAGAAGTTAACGTAAGCCAGATTATGACTTTAATTATTGCTGCTGCCTTAAAGACAGTTAGTAGTGATGTTCATATTGAGGCTGAAGAAACCGAAATAGCGGTTAGAATGAGAGTAGACGGGGTTTTACAACATGTAGCTTCTATTCCTAAGAATCAATGGAAAAAAGTTTTATCTCGGCTAAAAGTGTTAGCTAGGGTAAAACTAAACATAGAAGACAAACCGCAAGATGGTCGTTTTGATATCTTTCTTCCTAAAGAAAAAATAGCCGTTAGGGCTTCATTCTTACCAACAGCTTATGGTGAGAGCGTTGTTTTAAAATTACTGCGGCCTGAGTCAGCTGTGTTGCCCCTAGATAGTTTGGGGATGCGACCAGCAGTTCAAGCCACCCTGGAACGAGAGATGGTTAAACCTAATGGTCTTATTTTAACTACTGGCCCTACTGGTTCAGGCAAGACGACCACCCTATATGCTATACTGAACAAACTAAACTCTCCTGATGTTAAGATTATTACCTTAGAGGATCCAATTGAATATGAGTTGGAGGGCATTAACCAAAGTCAAGTTGATGAAAGTCGAGGCTATACTTTCGCTAATGGTCTTAAATCAATTTTGCGGCAGGATCCTAATATCATTATGATTGGTGAGATTCGTGACCTAGATACTGCTACTATTGCTATCCAGGCTAGTTTAACTGGTCATTTAGTATTCTCTACGCTCCACACCAATGATGCGGCCGGAGTACTGCCGCGGTTAATTGACTTGGGAGTACAACCGTACCAATTAGCGCCAGCCATCAATGCTATTATTGGCCAGCGTTTAGTCCGTAAATTATGCCCTCATTGTCGGCAGGTTCATGAGCCAACTGAAAAAGAGCGGGAGCAAATTAATAAGATTTTGGCGGTTATTTCTCCCAAGGCCAATATAGATGTGCCTAAAGAATTGCCAGTATTTTATAAAGCAGGGCCAGGCTGCCCGCATTGTTCGGGTTTTGGTTATAAGGGACGGGTTGGTCTTTTTGAGATTTTTACTATGACCGAGCCGATGAAGGTTTTGCTTAACGAAGGAGCGCCCTCGTTTAAGGTAATGCGGCAAGCTATTGAAGATGGGATGGTTACTATGCTCCAAGACGGAATCTTAAAAATGCTTGATGGCCAGACTTCACTGGAAGAAGTTTTGAGGGTAGTGGGCAAGACGGATTATATTGATGACTTATATGATATAGTTGTTTCTCAGACGTTGGGGCGCGGGTTAACTATTAAAGAGGCGGATTTACAATTTGGTGAGGCCATAGCTAAAGACATAAATCAGGCAGGTACATTATTAGCCAATAAACCAACCAGTGAGATGCTCACCGCCATAATGGCTGGCGCTATTGCCAGTAAAGCCGCTGATGTTCATATTGATCCTATTGAAGGTGGTGTGAAGATTCGCTACCGTCTTGACGGTATTTTGCACGATATTATTACCCTGGGTTCAGAACATTATGTTCCGTTAATTGGGGAGATTAAAAATTTAATTGGTTTGTCGCTCAGTGTTAAACAGCCAACTTTTGATGGTCGTTTTAGTATGATTTTACCGCAAGAACGGATGGACTGTCGTGTTTCTTTAATTACTGGCGGCTATGGAGAGACGGTGGTTATCCGTTTGCTGTCTAGCCAATCTATTAGTTTAGAGTTATCCGATTTGGGTATCCGTGATGTCTCTTTATCTCTTATTGATAAATCTCTTCACAAGACTAAGGGCATTATTATTACTACTGGTCCTACTGGTTCAGGCAAGACGACTACTCTTTATGCTTTACTTAGAAAATTAAATACTCCAGAAGTAAAAATTATTACGATTGAAGACCCTATTGAATATCATTTGGACGGAGTGATGCAGACCCAAATTGATTCAGCTGGTGGCTATACTTTTGCGGCAGCATTGCGCTCGTTAATGCGTCAAAATCCTAATATCATTATGGTGGGTGAAATTCGTGATCCAGAAACGGCTAAAACGGCCATTGAAGCTAGCTTAACTGGTCATCTAGTG
>JAKJDQ010000005.1 GCA_022705845.1 Patescibacteria group bacterium
CACCCACAGTACCGCCAATTTCAATAATCATAATTTCTGCTCCGGTCTTTTTCACCGCCGCCTCAATCCTGCCCCTAACTTCCAAAGGAATATGGGGCACCACTTGAACACATTTACCGCCGTAGCCCAAATGACGCTCTCGCTCAATAACTGCCTGATAAACCCGGCCAGTGGTCATGTAATTTTCTTTATAAATATTGCTGTTAAGAAAACGCTCATAATTACCAATGTCTTGGTCGGTTTCATCGCCATCTTCAGTGACAAAAACTTCACCATGCTCCAAGGGATTCATGGTGCCTGCGTCCACATTAATATATGGATCAATCTTAATAGCACTTACTTTGTAGCCACGATTAATTAGAATACGCCCAATAGAGGCGGCGGTAATGCCTTTACCCACGCCAGACATAACTCCGCCAACGACAAAAATATATTTTGTCTGAGGTGAAAGATGATTACTTTTAGTCATATAAACATTTAAAAAGTAAAAAAACTATCTAGATTATACCAAAAATAAAACCACTCGGCTATATTGGCCAAGCGGCATTATTGGGATAATAAAAATCTAATAATTAATTATTAACGCTAATAATAGTATATTCTACATACCCTTTAGGGGTATTAACCCTAATCTTATCACCAGCCACATGATTAAGCAAAGCCCGCCCTAAGGGTGATTCATTAGAAATTTTACCATCTAACGGATCAGACTCATTAAAGCTAACAATAGTAAATTCTTTTTGGCCAGAATTAGTTTCTACTACTAATTTAGAGCCCATACCCACCCGGCCATCGGCTGGCGGGTCAACGACAATTAAATTCTTTAATAAATTAGATAATTCTAAAATCCGGCCCTCATTAAAAGCTTGGTCTTCTTTGGCATCGCTATATTCAGCATTTTCACTTAAATCACCTAATTCTTTAGCTTGTTCAATCCGCTCGGCAATTTCACGTCGCCGTTGCGTTGTAAGAATGTTTAATTCGTCAACTAATTTTTGATAGCCCTCGCGGGAAATAATTGATGAAGCCATAACGCTAAAATTGGAATAAAAGACGCGAAATTATCTTCGCGCCTAAAAATTATAAAGCCCATTATACCACAAGAAAAAAACTTGACAAGCCCTACGCCATCCCTATCTATACAATAGTCTAGCTTAAGGGTCTTTTTTTATGAGCTTCTATAATTATAACTGCTGAGCTGATCTAATTTCTATTTGGCCATCTTCATTAATAATTACTGTATCGCGACGTTTTAATTCTTTAGCTAATAATTTCTCAGCTAAAACATTATTAATGGTATCCTGCAGTAGACGACGTAATGGCCGAGCCCCAAATTTAGGATCATAACCGGCCTTAGCTAAATAAGCTAATCCCTGTTCAGTCACCTCAAAATTAATGTTTTTTTCTGCCAGTTGACGACCAATCTTTTGCAATTGCAAATTAGTAATCGCCACCATATCTTCCATAGTAAGCGGCCGAAAAACCACAATACCATCAAAGCGATTAATTAATTCTGGCCGCATTACCTGTACCAGCTCATTATCTATAATATGCTGGCGGATAGCATTAAAATCCACACCCTGCTGGACTGCCTCCATAATATATGGGGCCCCAGCATTGGAGGTGGCAATAATAATAGTATTACTAAAATCAATGGTTCTGCCTTGAGCATCAGTCAAACGGCCATCATCAAAGACTTGTAAAAATAAATTTAAAATATCTGAATGAGCTTTCTCAATTTCATCTAATAAGATCAGACTAAAAGGATGCTGGCGGACTGCTTCAGTTAAATAACCAGCCTCTTCATCGTGGCCAATCATCTTATTAACACTACCTAGTAATTGATATTCACTCATATCCAACCTAATCATGGCTTCCTCATCGCCAAAATAAACTTCAGCTAAGGTCTTAGCTAGCTCAGTCTTACCAACTCCGGTTGGTCCTAAAAATAAAAAATTAGCAATTGGTTTATTTGTATCTCTTAATTCAACTCGCGCCCGCCGTAAACTAGCGGCTACCATGTTTACTGCCTCTTCTTGACCAATCAAACGCTTATGAATAATTTCCTCTAAATTAAGTAGCATCTCACTTTCTTCCCGGCCAACCTGCTCAATGGGCACACCAAATTCTTTACTAGCATATTCTCTAACCACCGCTTCACTAACTAATCTAACCCCTGGCTGTCTTAAGGCTAAACGAGCCGACCCCTCTAAAACACCCAACAAACGTGTCGGTTGGGCTGGCTCGGTGGTATAACGTCCGCTAACCATTTTAGCTGTCTCTAGGGCAGCATAAGTAAATACCACCCCCCAACGTTTCTCCCAATAGCTAGCCCAGTGTTCTGCCATAATCATAAGCTGCTGATCATCAGGCTCAGTGACGTCAATTTTAGCCAAATTAGCTCCTAGCGAACGCTCAGCAATATATTTACGATAATTCTCCATACTGGCTGTGGTTATACACCGCAAAGCTCCTCGTTGGAGAGCATTAGCTAAAATATCTGATAAATCCAAACTCTGTTCTTCCCCCACAGTAAGACCAGCAATTTTGTCTACTTGGTCAAAGAAGAGAATAATATTACCAGCTTGATTAACTTCCACAATAATCCGCTCTAAGTTAGCCTGAGCCTCTTCGGGCGATACACCACCAATCAAAGAAGGCACATCTACTTCCACTAATCTTTTATCTTGTAAAAAAGAAGGAACATTTTCTTCCACCATTAATTGAGCTAGTCCATACACCAAAGATGTTTTCCCCACTCCGGCTGAACCAACCAAAATTATCCCTAATCTTCCAGCCGACCAAGCATCAAGTATCTGGCTCAGTTCCTTTTGACGTGCTACACACAAAGGCAGTTGGTTATTCTTAGCCGCTAAAGTCAAATCATGAGCATAGTGGTTCAAAAATGGGGTGGCCTTAGCCGTATAAGCACGATCCATATTAGAAGAGGGCTTAAATTGGGCTAGATCTCGCATTTGTTTATAAGTCTTAGCTAGGTGCCGATTAATATGAAACCAATTAGCTACCGCCGCAAATTGTTCTTCTTTGGCTCCTAAATCATAAATGATTTCTTTTACAAGAGAACTGTGATGAATTAGGGGAGCTAAAAAATCCACTGACAAAGGCAAATCATTGGTTGACCAAGCGCTAGCGACCCCCTGGATAAGGGCTATCTTAACCTCGGAAGACAAACTCACTGTCAGAGAATGGTTCTCGCCCTTAACTTCATATTTTTTAAGCTTATCAGCAATATCTTGACCATTTAAATTTAAACGAAACAATAAGGCCTTCACTAAAGAATCGTTTAATAAAACACCAAACCATCCTTCTGGACTAACCTGATCTACCTTATTCTGACCGGCCCGTACTGTTGCTCGAGCTAAACTAGAAAAAATTTCTTGGGGTAAATAATCAATCACGTTTAACTTATTACGAGATGGTAGCTCAAAAACTCCTGGCCAGTCTAGGGGCATAGCCACCTCAACATCTGGCCAGCGGGGTAATCGAGCTATTTGACTATTTTTTATTAAACGATAAACCGTTAAAAGGTCAAACACTACTGACCATGCCAACCACCGAAGAGGCCATACCGGCTGAATCCACCAATCTACGGTCCCCACTGCCGACCAATTAATAAACCAACCGGTAGCTTGGCCTATATACCAAACAATAACTATTACTCCGCTTATGGCCGCTAAATAAATTAATACATCTAAAATATTTAAGATCTTTTGACTAATTAATTTTTCTTTCAACTTCTGCCACCTGGTTGGCCAATCAACAAAAAACCAACAATTAGCGCCAAACCACCCCACACCCCATCCTTTACAGTTCCGACACGGCCGACCATTGTCTACGCCCAAACCATGGCAATTTTCACAAACAAACCAACCATTTATTTTATTTTCGTCCGCCATAATATAATATATAGAGATAGTAAAAAATCATAAGCGGCGCTAATGGCCAAAGAATTATGGCTATCACAGTAACAGCCACACAAATAAGCCAAATGGCCAACCTAACAATTATTTGCACTAATCGTACCACAAAGCTAATAATGAAACTCCAAATATCTCGCTGGCCATACATTGGCACAAAAATATTCTTTATCCACACCAACAAAGCCAGACTATGTCCTTGTTTTTTTAACCACCGGCCCCAATATTTCATCCAAAAAGACCAGCCATAAGAATACCACCAGAAGGGCCAAGCTAATATTTCTCTACTAATAAGCCAAATTATATTCATAAGATATATTATAGCAAAAAATTAAAAGTTAGCTAACCAATGACCATCTTGACGTACTAAATATCTACTAGCCTCTTGAGGATTTGCTAAAAGCTCTTTAACTATTTTTTCCATTCGAGCCCCCTGTGAACCTTTAACTAAAATAGTTGCTGGTGAAGAAATTATTTCTTTGATTTTTAAAGCTGCCTCGCTAGAGTCATTAAAATAGTCTAATCTCCCCGACCACCCCATATTCTGGGCCTCCTCGCCAATTAATTTAGCCAGCGGCCCCACCAATATTAAACGACCAATAGGCAAACCGGCAACAACCTGCCCTACCCGCCGATGTTCCGCTGGACTGTCTAAACCTAGCTCTAACATATCTCCCAGTACCGCTATCCGTTTATCTGAATCATCTACTGGCAAATTGGCGAGAATTTCTAAAGCTGCAATCACAGAAGTAGGAGAAGCATTATATGAATCATCAATTACAATACTGTCATCCACCCCGGCTAATAAATTAAAACGTCCTGGAAGCGGCCGAAAATCTTTAAGGATATCAGCAATCTCTATAAGCCCTAAATCTTCGCTTAGTCCAACAGCGGCTGCGGCTAAAGCTGAATAAAGAGCAGCTTCAGTCATAACAAAGGGCAAAGACAAAGGAACTACACTGTCATGATAATGAAGTTCACAACTTATGCCTGTTAAAGCCTCAAGAGATAACTTACTAGCTTGACGATAATTAAATATTATCTCTGTCGCTCTAACTTGAGCCTCAGGACCAAACCCATAGGTTATAACTTTGCCCTTACATTTATAGGCCATAGCTGCTACTCGTCGGTCATCAACATTTAAAATAGCAATACCCGCAGGGGGTAAGCTAGCCACTAATTTGCCTTTCTCTTCAGCAATATTATCTGGAGTACCAAAAAATTCTAAATGAGCCTGGCCAATTGCCGTCACTACTCCTATTATTGGCTGGACAACACTTAATAAATAATCCAGATCCCGAGGATGGTCTACCCCCATCTCTAAAACTAAAAATTCAGGATAATTTTTATCTTTAAAAATTAATAATCCTAAAGCCCCCATAATAACCTTGGCCCATCCCCAAGGCGAACGTCCAGGCGAGACACTGCCTAAAATAGTAAGCGGTAAACCAATTTCATTATTATAATTTTTTATATTACCTCTTACTCTATACTTTTTACTTAAAACTAATAAAATTGCCTCTTTAGTAGTTGTCTTACCCACGCTGCCAGTAATCCCTATAATCTTTGGCTGATATTTCTCGATTACTGCCCGAGATAATATTTTTAAGAGATGACGCGCTAATGATTGGAACATAAAAATTAATTCTTAATTGGACGCTCAGCTGGAATCTGTTTATATTTTAAAATAAAATTAGCAATTTCACCAAATAATGGAGCGGCTGAACTTTCAGCCCAGATCACGCCGCGCGGATGATCAATGCGCACTACCATTACAAAAGCTGGATCATCTACCGGCGCATAACCAGCAAAAGATCCAATATTAACACCGGCAATATAGCCTCGCCCATTTTTGCTGGGGACTTGAGCAGTGCCAGTTTTGCCAGCTACATAATACCCCTCCACGCCAGCTTTCTTGCCATGACCATCTTCAACTACATTAACTAACATACCACCGACTGTTCTAGCTGCCTCGGGACTAATAGCCTGAGTAACTACCTGTGGTTCAGCCATGACTCTTGTGCCATCCGGACTAACAATTTCTTGGACTAAATAAGGTCTCATCAATTTACCTTCATTGGCTAGCGCTCCAAAGGCCATGGCCATCTGCAAGGTTGTTACATTAATACCTTGGCCAAATGAAGCAGTAGCCGCATTAATTTCTTGTCCAAACTTTTGATATAAATTATTAATACTGCCGGCCGACTCAGCTGGCAATTCAATACCTGTTTCTTCGCCAAAACCAAATTTGGCTACCCCGGCCCGAAAATTTTCTAGCCCAATTTGGCGCATTACAAAGACCGCCCCAGTATTTAAAGAATCCTGCAGGACTCGCACCATATTTACTACTCCCCTTCCCTTAAAATCTGAATTATTAATCTTATTATGGCCAACCATTACTGAACCGCTATCATTATATGTTGTTTGGGGTGTAACCTTGCCTTGGTCAATGCCAATCGCCATAGTAATAGCCTTAAAAATTGAACCCGGCTCATAGGCTTCAAAGGTTGACTGATTATTAAAGTGCTCTAAATTTTTAATCAGTGAATAATTATTAGGATCAAAATTAGGAGCCGAGCACATTGCTAGAACTGCCCCTGTTTTGGGATTGGTTATTACTACGCTACCGCCATCAGCCTGATGTTTGGCTACTGTTTCCAATAATTTAGTACAAGCAAAATTCTGAATAGAACGATCAATGGTTAAGATTAAATCTGAACCATTAGTTTGTGCTTTATAATCCCGTCCCCCTAAAATAACTGCCCGATTAGCGCTGACATCTCCTTTCACCACACCAGCCCGACCAGCCAGAATATCATCAAAAGCTTCTTCTAGCCCGTATTTACCTTGACCAATTAAATCGTCATCATTGGCAAAAGAAACAAAGCCTAAAATATTAGCTTCAATGTTTTTTTCTGGATAATATCTATATTCCCGGCTAGTTTGCCCCAGGCCATTGATGGTAATAGAATATTTTTCACCTTTATTTTTTGGTTGCCATACAACCGTTTCCCCATCTAATGATAAATCATCGGGACTTAAAGTAGCATCGCCCCACGTTCGGCTTAAAATCTTAAAATAAAGTTTAAGAATTTGCTCACCTTCTAATTTCTTAGTAATAACTTCGTAGGGATCATTGCCTTTATTGAGAATTTTTAAATAGTCGGCAATCTTAGCCTCTGATTTTTCTTTAAGAGCAGCATCATATCGGGCTTGAGCCATTTCCTGATAAAATTTATCCGCTAGCAAATCCTGCTGCTTTTTTAAGATAGCCTCTTTAGCTATAGCTATCTCTTCACTGCTAGACGCCGAAGGTAATTTAGACATTTCTTCATCTAATTGCTTTTTTAAATTATTTTGTTCAGTCTGCTTAATCTCGGCAATAATTGCTGGCTGATCAAAAGCTTCAAATAAAACCTCAGCTAAATCATGGGGATCAATAATAACCGGCAATGAATAATCACTATAGCCTTTCTCTTTAGCTTTGGTTTGTTCTTCCCACAACTGATTAATTTTATTTATCTCTAAATCACGCGGCACAATATATAAGTTAAAAAGTCGCCGATTAGTAGCTAAAGGATAAAGCTCCTTACCCCCATTAGTCGTCTTGTCATAAACAAAAATTTGACCCCGACTCGGAGCTAACTCAGCATAAAATTCTTGCTGGTCACGCGCTTTGGCTAAATAATAATCATGATTCATTATTTGTAACCAAAATAATCTAGCTACTACCATAAGACCAGCAATAATAAAAAAAATCAACACTAATTTCAAGTGAGTGTTGAATTTTTTGTTTGGTTGATGATGAATATTAAACCGGCTACTCTGAGCCACTAATCTGTCTGGCCGGGGCATAAAATTACTTTTTAGCCATCAAGTCATTGGCACTTACGGCGTAAGATAAACGGCTTACTGGCACCATACCTAAATGTTGTACCTGTTGCTGTAAATAGCTATATGAATTAAGTCTAGCTACTTCAGTCTGCAAATCAACTTGTTCCTGTTCTAATTTGGCCAGTTGTTTTTTATAATCTCGCAGGGCAAATGTCTGGATAGCCAAATTATTAGCCACGGCCAAATAAGCTAAAATTAATAAAACTATCCCCGACCATAAACAATAATTTATTCGCCGCCATTGCCACTTTTTTATATTGGCTGATTTTTGCTTTAAACAATTAGGAGAAACTAGTTCTTGATGGCTGACTGTCATAGGGGTGAATTAATGTTTAACTAAAGTTTACTGGCAGCGCGCAATTTGGCGCTACGAGCTCGCGGATTACCCGCTTTTTCAGCCTCGCTAGCCTTAAGCGGATGACGATAAACTATTTTTAACTGTGCGTGATGGCCGCATCGACAAACAGGAAACTCTGGCGGGCATAAGCAATCTTTGCTTTCCCTTAAGAAAAAATGTTTGACTAGCCGATCTTCCAGACTATGAAAAGTTACAGCAACAATGCGGCCATGGGGGCACAACAAGCTTAGGGACTGATTAAGGACAGAATCTAAGTTTTCTAGCTCCTGATTAGTAGCAATCCGTAAGGCCTGAAATAACTTAGTAGCTGGATGATGACGACTTCTGGCCACATAGCTAGGCGGTAATACTTGCTCCACTATTGCTACTAGCTCTTGAGTTCGCGTGATAGGCTGACGACGACGATATTTGGCAATAGCCTTAGCTAATGGTCCGGCCCATGGTTCTTCACCATAATCACGGATAATGCGCCTCAGTTCGCTTTCTGTCCAATGATTGACAATTTCACTAGTTAAGTAAGGACTTCCTGGCCCAAAAGCCATATCTAACGGTCCGTCCTGGGTAAAGGAAAAACCCCGATCAGTATCTGCAAGTTGAGCTGATGAAAGACCCAAATCTAGAACGAGGCCATTAAATTGGCTATCAATACCCCGTTCCTTTAAATCCTGGCTCAAATTAGCGAAATTATCATTAATTAAAAGAACATTGTTAATATTTTTTTGGGACAGCTGGTGATGAGCGTTGGTAATGGCTAGTGGATCTAAATCAAAACTCACAATAAGACCAGTCGGACCGACAGCTTTGGCTAAAGCCATGGTGTAACCCCCGCTGCCCAGCGTAGCATCAATAAATCGTTGTCCCTTGTGTGGTTGTAAAATTGCTAATACCTCTTTAAGTAAAACTGGGGTATGCTGATACTCCATACTAAAGAAGGTTGTCCAGCGATTCAGCAATTGAGCTGCTAGCTTGATCATTATTCGCCCGGTAGGCTTCCCAGCGGTCTTTGTCCCAAATTTCTAAACGATCATAAAGACCGGCAATCACCACCTGCTTATGCAAATCAGCAAAGTGGCGCAAATATTCAGGCAAAACAATCCGGCCCTGAGCATCAAAATCCACCTCACAAGCCCCAGAGAGCATAAAACGGGCAAAGGCCCGCTGGTTAGCTTTATTAAATGACAGACGGCTCAATTTGCTATTAATTAATTCCTCCCAAGCAGTTTTAGTATATAAAAACAAGCAGTTGTCCAAGCCCTTGGTTACAACTGCACCCTTCTTTAAATCAGCGCGAAACTTGGCTGGAATGGCCAAGCGTCCTTTTTCATCTAAATTGTGTTGAAATTCGCCGATAAACATTGCTTAGGAGTTAGATATAGTGGCTGGTAATTCACCACTATTCACCATTATTCACCACCAAGCAAATTATAGGCTCTTTCCAAATAAGTGTCAAGGCCTAAACTGATAGTATAAAATATAGCTAATAATAAAGAAAAAATAACAATAAAAAATACTCCCGACGGAGTATCAAAACTTATAAACAAAAACCACTAAACAAAAATTGTATTCACCTTATACCTAACAGGTTTTATTTTTTAAGGTGATATTGGGTTCACCAATATATTCTGGTGCTACAATTTGATAGCCCGAAGCTAAAAACGACTGTCCACTAGTCCCGCTTACTGGCACATCCAGGGCATAGCCTAGGGCATTAGCTATTACTACTCCTAGCCGCAGAGAAGTAAAACTACCCCCGCAGTTAACTACTTCAATCTTTTCTAGGTCAAATAATTTTAAGCCTGCCTCAGTTAACAGCTGTTCAATACTGGGCAATAATTTCTCAGCTTGCTCACGATTACCAGGATAAAAGTTTTGAATTACTATCTCCCCTCCACTTTTTAGAGCTATCAAAACACCCGGCCGAAGAACAGTGTCAATAAATAAAGTATATTTTCCCATAACCCTATTGTAAATAATTCTGCTAAAAAAAGAAAGGCCCGTTGTAGTAATTAGCGATTAGGCTAACTAATACAAACGGGCCAAATAAATTTTACTTTATTTAATTTGAGCGACGGGTAGCATGCGCCAACCGCTGCTCTTTCCTCCCTTACTATTTATTGACTGGAGGTAAAATTCCAGCCAACCATCAGTAGGGATCCAAAATTCTGACCCAGACATGTCGGCCAGCTCATCATTAAGATGACCATAGCGGACCCTAACAGGATCGTCCGCTAAGGCCGACAGCGGGATATCAATCTCTCCCCAGCCTGAAAAAGAGGACAGCGGGAGAGATTGGTGGATAATTTCATGGGTGGGTGACATATATTCCACCCATGCTCCGCCATTAAAATTCTCTAACCGATCCAGGTTAAAAAATACCCTAATAGAATCGGTTAAAGCTGTAATACGCAAGGTCGCTGGAGGAGTATCACCCAGCAACCCTGGCAACTGTCCACCACCCCCAGTAGGTAATAACTGCCCACCCCTGAGGGCAAAACATAAATTACCTCCCTGCTGTGGAGGGGTGTTATGGACATAAAAGATGCTCCCTTCTATAATTGCCCAATTCCATTGGGTAGATGGGGCATCATAGATAAAATTCCCTCCATAATTGAGGAGAACTTCATCTTGGTCCCAGCAAGTGACGTCAACAATAAGACGGCCATCTTGCTGGTTGTTTACTAGCTGCACCCAGGAATAATTGGTGTTATTCACTGGGTTAACAATAATCACTCCATTGGACTCGCCTGTTATAAACGGGTTTCCTCCGGGACCATAACTATAAGCCTGGGTGGACAAACCCAGATGGTAAGTCCACTTACCAGAATTTTCCTGGTTGGATGATATTAAAATTAAAATATCATCCAATGCTGGAACCTCTGCGACATATACCCTCACATTTCGGGAGTAAGTGGTGCTACCCCCGTCGGCATAGGTTACCACCACCCTGGCCACATAGTTTCCCGCAGCGATATAACGGTGTTCCACCTGTGGAATATTCGTTATAACACTGCTGGTAGTGTCCCCGAAATCCCAAGCATAAGAAATTGGATTACTCCCCTCTGGTACTGTGACCACAAAAATGGTCATAATATTGGCCAAAAGGGAATCAGCCTCTCTCCCAGCTTGGCATAATTTTATACCGGGGATATTTTCTGGCTGGGTTATGGGCATATTAGAACATGCCGTAAGAATCAATAGACTCCCTACCACCACGCCGGCCAGAAAAAGCAAGAAACTTCTCTTTTTCATTTTTTTCTCCTTCGCCCCAAATTATCAGGGCATTTTATTTTTTTAATGTACTTGCTAGCTTATTACCAGCCGATAATCTACTAAATATAAATAATAAATTAACGGCTAGCGTCAAGCCTTAGACTTGAGATAGACCGTAAATTTGCAAAGTCCGATTGGTAATATCATGCCAGTTATATTCTGCCTTAATCCGGCGCTGCGCTGCCTCAACAAATTGACTAGTACGGTCTGGATTATCTAGGCACTCTCTAAGTTTAGCCGCCAAATCGTCAACATCACTACTCCGAAACGACCAGCCGTAATCCCCTATAACCTCTAAATTAGCAGGAATATCACTCACTAAAACTGGCACTCCATAGGCCATAGCCTCTAATAAAGCAATGGATAAACCCTCTGACTCTGATGGTTGAACAAATAATCTAGCTCCTCTAAATAATTGAGCTAAATCATTGCCTAAACGTTCGCCGGTAAAAATAATCCGCGGATCGTTTTGGCTTAATTTAATTAATTGGCTCGCATAATCCTCAGTGTACGCTTCATCGCCAACAATAACTAATTTACTATCAGTATCTAATTTCTGAAAAGCTCTTATTAAACAATGTAAGCCCTTATGCCTGACCAAACGAGTAACTACTAAAATGTATTTCTGCGACTCTAATCCTAATTGAGATAGAATGTCTGAATTAACGCTATCGTCGACAACATTTGCCCCGTTAGGTATATAGTTAACCTCACGTCCATATTTTTCCTTCACATAACTGGTCAAACCGCGAGAAACAGTAATGACTTCATCAGCTAAACGGCAACCAATAATCTCACCAAGATGGAGATAAAGACGAGCCAACCGCCCCCACTTTTTATTATGTTGATAATTCTGACAATGAAAAGTAAAAATTACTTTAGTCTTAGGTTTAAAAATTTTTACTATCCATAATAATGACGCTGGCCCAATAGCTTGAAAGTGTACTATATCGGCCCGGCGAAATAACACATCAAGAGTACAAACTAAAGTATGAGTAAAAGTATCTAGATGCTTGGTGGGACAACTGGGCCGACTAATTAATTTTACCCCCTGATATTCAGTTAATTTCCTATTAGTATAGTACGGTCTAGTATAGACAAAAACTTCCTGTCCATTCTTGACCAGGTTGGTGGCTAAGGCCTCAACATATTTTTCGACACCACCGCTTTTGGTGGGTATGCCCTTTTGTCCTATAAAATAAATCCTCATAACTAACTAAGCATTGTGCCTAAAAATTAATACTCTATTTGAAAATTAATACTATAGGTTCTCAGGCTGGTTTTGCCAGTTACTCTGATATCAGTAGGCCATGGATTAACAGTAGGATTAACCCCGCTAGCTATTTGTGGGACCGTAATTGTCTTCTGAAACCGACCCAAATTATCAGCAGCCACTGTTGATATAGCCTGAGGATTACTTAAAAATTTTACCTCTAAAGATTCGTTAGGTAAAAAGCCAGTACCGCGCAGCGAAATTTCACTCCCGACGGGCGCTCGATTTTTATCTACACTAAGACTCAGCGGTTCGGTATATACTGACTGCTCCGCTGATCGCTCCTCAGTAGAATTATAATTAGCCACCTTCTTTAGTTGATTATTTAGCACAGTTATAGCTCCATTATTAAAAATTACTAAGTGGTCATGGCCCTGCCAATTAACCGCCCTAAGACCCATTGACCAACTATCGCTCACCCCCATGTCTTTAACATAAGACCAAATGTCTGGCTGTAAATTAGCTTTGTTAAGCCGCACTACGCCAATACCGTCGCTAAAATAAAGTTGCTGGCCATCTGTGGAGGGTACAATATCATAACCATTAGTACCGGTAAACTTAAAAGTATTAAGTAAGTTGCCATTAAAATCAAACTGTTTAACTGCCCAGTCATCAACCACATAGATAGAACTAGTGATTGGATCATTATAAATCTGACGATTATTATTCTCTTTAATTGTTAAACTAACACTATTGATCCATTTTCTGGATTGCAGGCTATATATTTTAAGACTGGCTCCATCAATCGCCACTAAAAAATCACGGCTTAAAGTATAACTAAAAGGGTTATCTAATTTAACTGCCAAATTATCTACAACTTGTAGATTATTATTCCAAATCTTTACCCCCTTAGTACCGGCAGTAGTAATTTGCCCGCTGGATACAGCTACCGAGCTAAACCAATCCCAAGAATTATCCTTAACTTTACCGACCAATTCTGGCTCTTGTGGATTATTAATATTATATTTATAAAGATAGCGACCATTAACGGCATAAAGAAACAACTCGCTGCCTTCTTCATGAAAAACGCAGTTATAAAAATCGTCACCTGGCAGATAACCAGTTTTATCAGGGGTTAATTCAGCCAATTCAGCAATATGCCCATCGTTCACTTCTAGTATCTGCAAGCGACTCATATTAGTTGAGGCTATGAGCAAACGTCCACGATAATTGATGGCATCACCATCATAATATGGTTTAACCCGACCATAAGTAAAAGGCACCGCTATAATAGCAGCGGTTATTAAAATAAACGCTATCAGCCCACCAATTTTACCTAACTTTACTTTACTTTTAGACATAAAATATTAGAAATTAAAAACAAAATTTAGTCTTTTTAAAAGATTGCTTATCGTAACATATTCATTTAAAAATGTCAATGAAAATATTAAATCTTAAAATATAAACTAGCCAATATTTTTGAACCTACTTCCAGGTATCTCCGATTACCCTACATTTTAAAATATACCATTATTGATACAACCAGTTGTGATCTCCTATATTTAGTGGCATAATAAAAAGTATAAAAAATAATAAATATTACAATGAAGCAACCAGCCCATCTCTTAAATAATTCACCGGCATCAACATTATATTACAGCAGCAAGCATCGCGACTATTTGGCCAATATTTTTCATACTGATTATCATCAAGGATTAAGCCAGCTAGAGGCAACTCACCGCCTAAAACAATATGGCAACAACAGTATAACCACTAGTAGCATCAATACTTTAAAAATATTTATACGCCAATTTCAATCTGCCTTTATTTATCTTCTGCTAGTAGCCATAATTCTAACTCTTGTTTTAGGAGAAACCATGGATGCTTTAATGATTATTATCTTTTTAGTAATTAATGTAGCTCTAGGCTTTTACCAAGAATATAGCTCGGAAAAAACAGCCCGTTTTCTTAAAAAATACACCAGCAATATAACGCGTGTGCTGCGCGATGGTCAAATTACCGCTATTGTTAGCGAGAACTTAGTGCCAGGCGATATCATTATCTTAAAAACTGGCGATAAAGTTCCCGCTGATGTACGAATTATTAGTCAAAATAATTTAACAGTTGATGAGAGCATACTCACGGGCGAATCAGCTAACGTCTACAAAACTGAACAAACTGCTAAAAAAACTGCCATCAATTACCAGGAAGCTAATAATCTTTGTTTTGCCGGCACCAATATAATAAGTGGCCAAGCTAAAGCACTGGTACTTACTACTGGACCACAGACCGAGTTTGGTCATATTGCTAAACTAGCTGCCGAAACAAAAAAAATTAGTGATTTTCAAAAAGGTATCACTAAATTTTCTCACTTCATCCTAAAACTTATTGGCTATACTTTATTAATTGTCTTTATTATAAGCTTAACGGTTAAAAAAGGACAAATAAATATTCTAGATTTAATGGTCTTTCTAATTGCTCTCACTATTAGTGTCATACCCGAAGCCCTCCCTTTAGTTACTACTATATCATTATCACACGGCGCTAGACAATTAGCTAAAAAGAAAGTAATAGTAAAACGCCTCTCGGCGGTTGAAGATTTAGGAGGAATTGAGATTCTCTGCAGCGATAAAACTGGTACCCTTACCCAAAACAATTTAACTGTATATGATATCTATTCTAAAGAACCAAGAGCTACTTTATTGGCTGCCGCCCAAGCCTCTGCTTTTAATGAGCAAATGCTAGAACCTTTTGATATTGCTATTTGGCAAAAAATAACCCCAGCCGATCAATCTCTAATCAAACAAACTCTTAAATTAGCCGAGGAACCATTCAGCCCAACCATTAATCGCAATATTGTCTTAATTGAAGACGCCAATGGCCACCACATTATTACTCGCGGCGCTCCTGAAGAAATTATCGCCCATTCTCAGGGTTTAACGCCCAAAGAGCAACAAAAAATAATTGACTGGACTATTAAAGAGGGGCGCAAGGGGCGACGCACTCTAGCAGTCGCTAGTCAATCATTATCCGAATTTATTATTCAAGACACAAAAAATTTATCACAGGTAAACAATTTCAATTTTTTAGGGGTTATCTCTTTTGTGGACCCTATTAAGCCCAGTACTAAAGCGGCTATCAAAAAAGCTAAATCCTTAGGAGTGAAAATTAAAATTATTACGGGCGACAGTCTAGAAGTAGCTATAGCCGTAGCTAAGGAGATTGGCCTAATTGAACGTTCTACTCAAGCTATAACCGGCGCAACCTGGCAACAATTATTACCCGCCCAAAAACTTAAAGCTTTAAATAATAAAGTAGTTTTTGCCCGGGTAAATCCCGAGCAAAAATACGATATCGTTAATACCTTGCGACGTAATTATGCTGTAGGTTTCTTAGGCGAAGGTATTAATGACGCCCCCGCCCTAAAAATTGCTGGAGTCTCTTTGGTAGTTAACAGTGCCGCCGATATTGCCCGTGAGGCTGCAGATATTATTCTTATTAATAAAAATTTAAATGTTATCTTAGATGGTATTGAATATGGCCGTCGTGTCTTTGCTAATACTACTAAATATATCAAGGCTACTTTAGCTTCTAATTTTGGTAATTTTTTTGCCGTAGCCACCGCTTCACTACTGGTACCATTTTTACCGATGCTGCCAGTACAAATTCTACTGCTTAACCTTTTATCTGATCTACCGATGGTCATGATATCCGGCGACACGGTAGCTCCTGACGAGCTATTATCACCCCAAAAATATGAAGCTAGCCAAATAACTCATCTAGCTATTATATTAGGTATTATTAGCGCTATCTTTGATTTTGTCTTCTTCGCCTCTTTTCGCCCAGCTGGACCAGCCACCCTACAAACTAATTGGTTTATTGGCAGTGTTTTAACTGAATTAAGTCTATTTTTCTCCATAAGAACCAAGTCTCTGTTTATAAAAGCTGTTAAGCCACCACGGTCAATACTATTACCAAGTCTTTTAATATTAATAATTACTATTACTTTACCTTTTACTGCCTTAGGACAAAATTTCTTTCATTTTGTTCCTCCAACCGTTGCTAATTTATTACTAATAATAGCTATTGTATTTGTCTATTTCATCTGTTCGGAAGCTGGCAAATTATTGTATTACCGCAAATATAAAACTAATGGCTAGCTGTCCCCCTACTTTAATCCCTCATCCCATTAGTCCTTTTCAGCTTCTAGATAGTAGCCTGTGCCTCTATTGTAGATACCACCCAGTTTCCTCTTAACTTCCCGCAAGGGGAAAATTTCTAGATCATTATTGTGTGGCCCTTGGACTATTCGTTGGACATTAATAGTTTGGGCATAGTCAGTAATGAATTTTTTAAGAGCCTCACTAATAGTATTGCCATATTCAGTAGTATATTTAGTATTGGCCTCAATATTGTCAATTACCATAATAGGCTCGCCATTCTCACTATCTTCTCCAATAAAGGTCCAGCAGACTACTGTTGGGATATGTTTTTTCTCATCATATACCACTATATTCTGTATACCCAAGTCAGTTACAAAATCAGCAATAGGTGAAGTAGCTCCATGATAGGAACTATCTATGCAAATACAGCAGGGGCAATAATTGCCCAAATAAAGATCTTCAGTACTGCGCGAGGCCACAGTGACTTTCATATCTCGGCCGTTTAATTTAGTATCATCACCACCCTTATCTTTATTAAAAATATCAAGGATAGTTTCTCGGTCAATATTGTAATGCTGTAAATCTTCACCCAGTACCTCATTATTAGCTTGCAATAAAGCGTCAGTCCGATCAGGGGTTAAGACTGGAGCTATTAATTCCCGTAATTTAGCTTCATAGGTGTCAAAGAAGAAGACAAAGTCGGCAAAAGATTTCTGCAATTGAGCCGTGTTTTTTTGTAACTTGTCTTTCTCTTTTATTAAACTAGGCCGGTCAGTAATAGTGGCGAGATTAGCTTCGTAAGCAGCGCAAACATCATGTAATCTAAAAATATTATCAATCATTGATTGCGATCTAAAAACCATGCTCTGAATCTTGCTCCAAATACTAATAGTGGGTTTTAAGTTTTGAGCTTTAGCTTCTAGATTGGCTAGACCTTTCCTTATACCTTGCCTTTTAGTTTCGTCAGTCTCATGTTCTAGTTGAGCCTGAAGAGAGTCAATATTTTCTTGGACTGTTTCTATCTCTGGATTAGGGGTAGAGGCTTGCTGCAGTTCTGGCTTATACTCTGCTAAAATAGTAGTTAAAGATTCTTGGTAGCGGCTTAAAACTTCTTTAATCCGAGTAAGGGGGACAGTAACTTTTTCAGATAACTTAATATCTTCTGCTGAACCTAAAGTAAAATCAATGGTGCGGTCATAATTTAGCCATTGGTCAACATTAATGCCTCGTTTCTTTAATTCTTCTACAATCTGAGGGTTATTACTCAATGAGGCTAGCCGTTCCTGCATTAATTGTCTAAACTCTGGAGACTCTTTGTCTAGTGAAGGATGCTTGCTTAAAATATCTGCTTCCGCTTCAAACAAAGTTTTAATTTCTGTTTTAGCAATATTGTCAAATTGATGATATTTTAAGGCTAGACGGCTGCCATAACGAGGATTATCTTCAAGAGCTTTAAGTAAGAAAGGGTTATCGTTAATACTTTTTTCCATCTCTAACAACTTCTTGCCTTTATTTTGAAAAAGTTCGCTCAGTAATTCTGGAAAGTTAACTACTGTTTTAGCTAGTGGTGGCCAATTAGCAGCTAACCGTTCCCACAGTTCAGGAAAACTCTGCTGTATGCAACTACAAAATTCCTGAGGGGATAACTGAAATTTCTCTAAATTATTACTCACCACATTAGCGAAACCAGAATCAATGAGTTTATGGGCAATCTCTTTATGATCTAGACCAGAAAATTTATCTAGATTTTTGGCGACAGCCCCGCCATACTGAGACTCAATAAGTTTTAGGGCTATCTCTTTATGGTCTAGGCCAGAAAAATTATCTAGATTATTGGCGACAGCCTCACCCTGATGAGTCTCAATAAGCTTATGGGCAATCTCTTTATGGTCTAGGCCAGAAAAATTATCTAGATTATCGGCGACAGCCCCGCCATACTGAGACTCAATAAGTTTTAGGGCTATCTCTTTATGGTCTAGTCCGGAAAATTTTTCTAGATTATAGGCGACAGACCGGCTATCACCAGCCTCAATAAGTTTAAGGGCTATCTCCTTATCTAGTCCAGAAAATTTATCTAGATTATTGGCGACAGACCGGCCCTCATGAGCCTCAATAAGTTTAAGAGCAATCTCTTTATGATCTAGCCCGGAAAATTTTTTTAGATTGTTAGCAACAGCCTCACCCTTATGAGCCTCAATAAGTTTAAGAGCAATCTCTTTATGGTCTAGCCCGGAGAATTTTTCTAGATTATCGGCGACAGCCTCACCCTGATGAGTCTCAATAAGTTGCTGGGCAATCTCTTTATGGTCTAGTCCGGAAAATTTTTCTAAATTGGCAGCAACAGCCCAACCATCGCCAGCCTCAAAAAGTTTAAGAGCAATTTCTGTATGATCTAGGCCGGAAAATTTTTCTAAATTGGCAGCAACAGCCCAACCATCGCCAGCCTCAAAAAGTTTAAGAGCAATTTCTGTATGATCTAGGCCGGAAAATTTTTCTAGATTTTTGACAACAGCCCGGCCATCGCCGGTCTCAATAAGTTTAAGAGCAATCTCTTGGTGGTCTAGACCGGAGAATTTATCTAGATGGTTGGCGACAGCCTCACCATTACCAGCATCAATAAGTTTATGGGCAATTTCTTTATGGTCTAGACCGGAGAATTTTTCTAGATTGTTAGCAACAGCCCGGCCATCGCCAGCCTCAAAAAGTTTAAAGGCGATATCTATATGATCTAGGCCGGAAAATTTTTCTAGATTGTTAGCAACAGCCTCACCCTTATGAGCCTCAATAAGTTTAAGAGCAATTTCTTTATGGTCTAGACCGGAGAATTTATCTAGATTGTTAGCAACAGCCCGGCCATCGCCAGCCTCAAAAAGTTTAAAGGCGATATCTATATGATCTAGGCCGGAAAATTTGTCTAGATTGTGAGCGACAGCCCAACCATTACCAGCCTCAAAAAGTTTAAGAGCAATTTCTTTATGGTCTAGGCCGGAAAATTTGTCTAGATTGTCAGCTACTGCATCGCCCTGACGAGAATCAATAAATTTAAGAGCAATTTCCCGATCTAGACCGGAAAATTTGTCTAGATTGTTAGCAACTTCCCGTCCATAACGAGAATCAATAAATTTAAGAACGATTTCCCGATCTAGACCGGAAAATTTGTCTAGATTTTTGACAACTGCCCAGTCATCACCGGTCTCAATAAGTTTAAAAGCAATCTCTTTATGGTCTAGACCGGAAAATTTGTCTAGATTACGCGCCACAGCCTCACCCTCATGAGCTTCAATAAGTTTAAAGGCGATTTCTTTATGGTCTAGACCGGAAAATTTGTCTAGATTGTTAGCGACAGCCCAACCATCGCCGGTTTCAATAAGTTTAAGAGCAATCTCTTTATGGTCTAGACCGGAAAATTTGTCTAGATTTTTGGCGACTTCCAGGCCATAACGAGAGTCAATAAATTTAAGAGCAATTTCCCGATCTAGACCGGAAAATTTGTCTAGATTTTTGGCAACTGCCCCGCCCTCGCCAATCTTAATAAGTTTATGAGCAATTTTTTTATGATCTAAACCGGAAAATTTGTCTAGATTGTCAGCAACTTCCCATCCATCGCCAATCTTAATAAGTTTATGAGCAATTTCTTTATGATCTAGACCGGAAAATTTATCTAGATTTTTAGCGACTGCTTCGCCTTTATCAGCCTCAATGAGTTGCCGGGCATAATTTTTGTCTAGCTCGTGTTGCTCCTGTTGTTGCAAATTAATCTCATCTTTATTGTTTGGTTTGGATTCCAACCAAACATTTTTTTCTCTCAACATATATTTTAAAAATATTTTACCCTATAATTTTATCTCTCAGCTAACTATATATCAATAAAATTGGCTGACCACTTGCCCTTGTCCTGCTGAGTGGGTGTCATATTCTAAGTTAGTAGATAAATCAGGTAAACTTCCTTGCCATTCTTTTTCTGACCAACTATCATTAGCTCGCCACTGGCCAGAGAGTAATAAAAGCGGTGTAGTGCTCACCATATCATCAGTAGGAGTAAGGGATACATAAAAACTGGCCTGTTTCTTAATAGCATCAACTGGCCATTCAGCTAGGCGCCAGTTAACTTTATGGTTGGCAGCATCATAAAATAAAGTACCGCCCGTTAAACCAGCTTCACCCTGCCAGCTTACCTCCGGGGCTAATTGGGCAGAAAATTGGATATCACTCAAATGGCCACCCTGATTTTCTAAAGTCCAAGTTATTAAATAACTAGTCGGCAATCCTGCTATGGGCGGTAATGGACCAATACCTACTTGATCTCCTTCTGGAGTATAAAAATAGGCGCCAGCTGAAGCTTTAACCTCGCCGGCTACTTTAAAAGAAAATTGCTGATGAACTGCTGGCCAAAACTGTTGTCCTAAATAAGCTAATAGTTGACAGTCTATGTCTAGGCTCTTACCCTTAATTAATAATTCATCTGGCAAAGAAAGGATCAGGCTAGAAGTTCCTATTTCTTGAGGTGCTAATTGCTTTTCTAATATGCTGACGCTGGTTGTTGCTTCACTATCTTCTAAACTAAGCATTAAAGACCTATGGGTTTTAACTTCTTCACATTGGTAATGAATAGTGAGTGATTCACTGGCTAAATTTTTATAGCTAATCTCGGCAGTCAATTCTTTTAAGGCATCATCAATAACTTTGGAACTAAAAACCACTTGCCATTCTAAGGGCATTGTTTTAGGAGATATAGCTTTATGAACTGGTAAATTAAGATTGTCATTGATGGGAAGTTTTTCATAATAAACTATCAACCGCCATAGACAAAACAATAATAAAATAATAAAAATAAAACCTATATCTAAAACTAATAGCCAAGGGCGTCCAGTATAAAAACGTTTACAATAGGTCTTCCATTTTGTTTTAATAGCTTGCCACATATTATAATTATAGCACTTAATTAATTTGACCAACTAAAATTTCTCCTCGTCCATCGCCATCTAAATCATTAATCATCACCTCATAACCAGTTTTAGCTTCTTCCCGAAAGGCCTGAAACTGACCTAAGAGCTTGCCATAGCGGTTAAAAATTCTCACTTGGGGTCCACCGCCGGCACTAGCAACGGCCACAATTTCAGCCTCCCCGTCTCCGCTAATATCACCGATGGCTACCTTAACACCGCCCCGAAAATTTTTATCAAAAGCCAGCCACTCTGGAGTTAATAATTTACCTTCGGGCGAATAAAGCCTAATAACTGCTGGCATACCCCCTCTAGGTGTAACAGCGATAGCCATTTCTGTACTATTTAGCGGCCCAGCGGCTACATTAATACCGCCCCGAAAATTTTTATCAAAAGCCAGCCACTCTGGTTTAAGAAGCCGACCCCGATAATTATAAAAACGAACTACCGGCATAGTATTTTCACCTGCTCCAATAACAAGATCAGGTGTTTTCTCCCCTACTTGATATATTGCCAAACTTGGCCGCGATAAATATAACTTGCCAAAAGGATACCATTTATAAATAATCTGACCTCGTCTTGTTACCATTACTTCACTACGTCGATTAACTATCTGCTCTAAACTCTTATTGTTATCAATATCTGCTAAAATAACCTGGTCGCCACCCGCTAAATTAGGTTGATAAGCAAAAAATCCATTGCGTTCGCTTTGACCTCGCTGATTAAAAACTCGAACAAAACCGCCATTATAAAAAGTCTGACCCACAATATTTAAATTTCTTTTTAGTAAAATCAATCCATCATAAGGTTGAATCGCTAAATAATTTACAATCTGACCATTATTAACTAAAGTATCTTGGCTGCCCCGAATTTTTTCTAACTCCTCTTTATCTAATACATAAACTTGACGTTTATCAGTAGAATTAACCACTGCTACTCCCAGTTCAAAATCGCGACGCCATAGTCCAGGCTTAATTTTATTATCCTGGGGTGCTAATAAATTATAAGGAGAGGAAACTGGTTGCCCTAAATTAACTAAGTATTCATCATACCACCACAGCTGTTCATGGGCTTTATCTCCATAATCAAAAGAAAAATAACCATCTCCTAAAAGAGTGCTGGTAAGACCAAAGCGCATCTTTTGATAATCATTTTGTTTCCCGGCATTATTAGTATTAGCGTTAATAATATAAAGTGTTGGGGGATAATTTTGTCCTGGTAATTTCTGAAGATATTGTTCCATAGAGGCACTCCAAGTGCCATCGCCTTCCCAGGGGGCGGGAAAAGTTTCAAACATCCGTCCATTAATGTTTTTTTGATAGACTGGTAAAGAACTGCCATTAATAATCATTAGATTATCATCACCGATTGACTCACGAGTCTTTGCTAATAAATTAGCCAGGCCTTGCTGCCATAACCTATCAACTGACTCTAAAGAATCAGCCTGACCGTCACCGTTAATATCTAGACCATTTTGATTAAAGCGAGCCAGACTATTTTCAACCGTATCAAACATTAGGCCATCCCATTTGCGCCAATCTAGCTCCTGACTTAAAAATTGATTATTAGCCACCTGCCATTTAGGATTATTAATATTTACAGCATATAGTCCGGGCCACATTTCTACTTTTGCACCATTATCATCTCGTAGCCATAAATTTTCGGCCTCCACTGTTCTAAATAAACTATTTAAATTGCTACTCATAACCATCGCTGGATAGGTATAGGCTAAAATTAGGCCATCCGTTTTAGCTTTTTTATATTCACTAAAAAATTCTGGGAAGATCCATTGATAATCATTAGGTAAAATAAGCAAATCCCATTTTTTTAAATTATTAAGTTCAGCCGCTGAAACATCACCAAAATATTTAAGATAATAATTAGCTAACCGCGGATAATCACTTTTAAGCTTAGGGCTAGCCTGAACCTCAGTAGCCATGAAGCCACTTAATAATATAAAAATTGTAATAACTAAATAATATTTTTTCATACCCCACCTTCTATAACCTCATGATAAATATTCTCAATAGCCCGCAGATGGCAGTCCCAATTATATTTTTTAACTGACTCCTGAGCTTGCTGACTCACAATAGCCAAATCAGATTGCCAAGCTAAATTAAGGGCCTGAACCAGACTTGACACTTCGCCCGGCTGACATAGCCAGCCGTTATAACCAGGTTCAATAATTTCAGATAAACCACCAATTTTACTAGCTACCACTGGGCAGCCTTGAGATAAAGCTTCTAATAAACTAAGGGGCATATTTTCATACCAAATAGAAGGTATAACTGCAGCTATAGCTCCAGTCAATAATTGAGATATTTCCTCAGGAGTTTTCTGCCCTAAAAATTCCACCCGATGATTTAATCCCAGTTCCTGAGCTAGGACACGCCAATTGTTTTCCTCGGGTCCTGAACCAGCAATTTTTAATGAATAATCAGTTTGAGCTATCGCCCTAAGAAGAATATCTACTCCTTTTTCCTTAGACAATCGGCCAACATATAAAAAATAATCTTGCGGTTCCCGCTTTACTGGAGGTAAAAATGATACCGGGTTAATTACTACCCGCAATTTATCATCAGGCCAGCCGGCTTGCTTACATTTATCAGCCATAAAATAACTGGGCGCAATAAATAATTTTATTCCTCGCTCATAAGTATGACGCCATTGATGATAACTGGTCTCTATACTGGCTAAAAAACTCTGGCCTAGAGAATCCTTAAAACACCTCTCCTTAAAACAATGCCAAAAATGACCATCTAAACATTTCTCACAAATCTTTCCATGGTTAAGCAATGAATAATTAGGGCAAATTAATTTATAATCATGAAGGGTCATAATAACCGGCACTTGAGCTAGTCGCGCCGCATCTAAAATAGATGGCGATAGCTGGTGATAAATATTATGGACATGGATAATATCAGGCTTAAAAACCTTAATCATGGCCGTTAAACGACGCTTAGCGGCTTGGCTATATATAATCCGTCCTGGGGCCCGCAGACGATCCCATAAACTAGGTGTCTCAAAATTAATACGGCTCGGCCAATATTTAGACCAGGGATCATCTAAATTGCGCGGATCGTTCATGCAAAACTTAGCCACTTCATAACCAGCAGCTAATAATTTATTAGATAATTCCAAAAAATATTTGTCCGCCCCACCTCGTAAATAATTAAATTTATTAATCTGAATCACGCGCATAAATCAATTATTTAATAGGCTCTCATAGACCTCTTGATAACGCTGCCTCATTAAATCAGAACTAAATTGCCTTTCTATTACTTGGTGTAAATTAGCAGCCATTCTCCTAGCCATAGCAGGCTCATTAATTAACAATTTTAGTTTCTCTGCTAATTCTTCAGGACTATGAGGATCAAACCATAAGCCAAGAGTAGTGTCGCGCACTATTTCCCGATTGCTAGGAATATCGGCTACAATAACTGGCAAACCTACAGCTCCAGCCTCCAGTAAAGAAATTGGCAATCCCTCCCACCAGGAAGGCAAAACAAAAATGTCTAGCTGGCTTAGAAATTTTACACTGTCCTGCCAATCTACTAATTCCACTCGTTTCTCTAAACCCAAAGAGCAAATAAGCCGCTGCAATTTTTTCATTTCTCGGCCTATGCCAGCAATTTTAATTATAACATTATTAGGCAATTTAGTCGCTGCCCGAATAAGACAAGGCCAATTTTTTTGATATTCTAATCTTCCCAGACCGCCAACCACAATCTTTTTTATATCACAAGGCCAACTATCATTAGTAATGAGATAAGAGGGTCTAAATTTTTCTAACGGCACTCCATTATAAATCACCATAGCCTGGCTAGAGGTAACACCTTCATAACGCTCCACATAATCTAAAACTGTTCCAGACACTGCAATGATTTTTTCCGCCCATGGAGCTGTCAACCGTTTTAACCATCGCCTCAGCCGTCCTTCCGCCCGATTAATATTATGCTCTGTCCCAATAATATGAGGAACTCTAGCCAAATGACCAGCTAAGCGGCCATAAAAATCACCACCGAACAAATGAGTATGAAGAATGTCTGGACGATTTATTGTAAGCCACTTAATTAGACGCCATATACAAAATATATCTAATTTAAATTTTTTATGAAGTTTCACCACCTGGACATTAGCCTGAGTCAATTCTTCTTCCCACACTGGCGTTGCCGCATCTTTTAAGGTAATAACAAAAACTAAATAAAGACTAGCTGGCAAATGAGTTGCTAAATCTATCACCATTCTTTCCGCCCCACCCCCGGATAATTGAGGCAGAATATAAGCAATCTTAATTTTTTTCTGTAATGATTCGCTCATAATATTCTTCATAGCGGCTAACTGTCTCAGCCATAGTAAAATGGCTCATAACTTCTCTCTGTAAATTGTTAGCCCAAACACTTAATTCTTTAGTCCCGTCTCTTATAATTACACACTCTAACGCCTTGGATAGTGTCTCGGGTTGTATATTTTCTACTAAAAAACCACTATAGCGATGCTGTATAATCTCCTGCAGGCCGTCAGTAGCACTAGCAATAACCGGCACTCCAGCTGCTCCAGCTTCTAAGGCAACAAGGCCTAGCCCTTCCCACCGAGAAGGGATAATAAAAATATCTAGTTGGGAAAAAAATTGCCGCATATCTGAACAAGGCCCAATTAAACTAATTCTATTTTCTAGATTAAGACTCTTAATTAAATTATTAAGGTCGTCCTGAAGCGGCCCTGTGCCGGCAATCTGACACTGCCACTTAATCTCAGGTGGCAACTGGGCTAAAGATTGAATTAAAATATCAAACCCCTTTTGCTCCACTAAACGACCAGCACCACCAAAACGCCATAGTGATTGAGAGTCATAAGTTTTACTTGCCGAAAGCGGACGATAAAACTTAGTTTCATTAATACCATTATAAATAACCACTACCTTCTCAGGAGAATAGCCATAACGCCGGATAACGTCTTGACGAACCGCTCCAGAGACAGCAATAAGGCTGTCAGCAAAAGAATGAGCTCGCCTTTTAACCCATTGAAATAAAGATGGCTCATCATAATCTAAATTATGCTCTATTCCAATAATGATATGGACTCGCGCTAGACGACCAACCGGCCGATATAAATCAGCAAATAATTGAGTCTGCATAATATCCGGCTTAACCTCTCTTAAATAACGCCACAGCCTAAAAGCAATTTTGATTAGCCGCCCTAATCGTCCTATTTTATAAGGCGAGCGCTTATCACTAACTAACACTCTAAAAGGTATGCCAGCTGCTATTATCTCTTGCTGCCAACTGCTAGCCTCATTACTGGTTGGTTCCAGGGCACACCAATAGACCTCATAACGCCGACGATCTAAACATTTAGCAATATCAATCAATAACCGCTCTGCTCCCCCTATGGTTAGGCGAGGTGTAACTAAAACTATTTTGATGCGTCGTTTAATGTTTTTTGGATTCTCCATGCTCTAATAATTTAATAGCAGCTAAACTAATAGCCACTGGTAGCCAAACTTTCCCCTTATAATACGAGGTATTAAACAATTGAAATAATAAACCACCGCTAGCTCCTAAAATTAAAAAATCTAACCATAAATTTTGACGCCCATATTTCTGCCAGGCCTTCCACCAGTAAGCTAACAAACTAAAAGCCACCATTATTAAGGCTATAAGGCCGAGATAACCATTTTCCGCTACTACTTTTTGTAAAACACCATGTGAATCTATAGGGTCACCATATTTAGCCCGAAAACGTAAGTTATGATCCACTAAGGTTAAAAATTGTCCACTCCCCCAGCCAATAATGGGTCGCCCTTGTAGACTTTGCCAGGCAATTTCGGTCAACAAAACATGATTAGCAGTAGAGCCAAAATTAGCTTCCTGTAACTGGCTCATTTTTACCCATAAAGGCAAACTCAAGACAAATAAGAGCAAACCAGCTAATAGCCAACCAAAACGCTCTCGCGGCTTAGTTAGTAATAACCACATAAATAATAATTGGGTAGCTACTACTAGCCATGCCGCTCGAGAAAAAGTTAACAAGGTAATTAAGGAAAAAGAGACAAACAGTATTTGAGAACAACGACGCCATCGTTCATTTTTTTGCCAATAACCCCAGGCCAGGATAAAAAAATTAGTAATAATCAATAGTTCAGCCAAAAGATTGTGGTTTGAGCCCATCCACCATTGACCAAAAATAGCTATCGGCTGAGCGCGAAAAAAACTATTAGACCAATCCTGACTAAATAAAGAAATTAAACCAACCATACTGCTACCTATTCCTGCCATTAATATTCCATAAAAAGGCCAGCGCCAGTCACGCCAACTATTTAGCGCGTTAACAGGCAAAACTATATACAAGAGATAGACAAAAACAATAATACGAAAAAAGTATTTTAATGATTCCACTCTCCAGGGACTAAACAACGAACTAAATAAAGCCACTAGTAAAAAACATAACATTGGCCAAGCTAAGGGCCATTGCCATTTCCTAACTGCTTGTCCTATAAATCTTTGCCCCAGGCGGTAAACTAAAAAAAATATTGCTGTCAGTAAAATTAAAAAATCACTAATATTAAATTCTAAATCACTAATATAAAAACGCCAGTCTAATAAGGGTAAAGACAAAGCTGTTAAAAATAAACCAATATTGACCAGTATTTTAATAGGTTCCAATAGTTTTTTATTTGGACTTATCTCTTTTTTTGGGTCTGTTAGACTAATAATTTGTTTCATACCCTAAAAATGCCACAAAATAACAAGAAAGTCAAGCTTGTGTGGTAATGTGCACACACATATGGCGGTTTTCCAAAAACTATGCCAATATCTACAGGTATGTGTACAAAATTGCCAGTCAATGCTTTAGAAGAACGCTTAAGATGGGTAAGACCCATCACTAATGGCGAGATTAAACTAAAAGATGCTGCCAAGGTATTCCCTGGTGGTAAAAGAACACTAGAAAGATGGGTAGCAAGATATAAGTTAGGGGGAATTGAGGCACTTGTACCTCAAAGCACAAGACCCAAAAGCCAACCTGCCGAGTTACCCATTAGAGTAAAGGAACGTATCATTGAACTAAGACAAGAAACTAAGCTATGCTCTAAGAAACTTAACTACAAGTTAGCTAAAGAAGGAATTAAGGTTTCAGATAGAGTTATTGGTAAGATTATTAAAGCAGAAGGGTTAGTCCGTCAATACCACATCAGAAAGTTAAAGTATAGCTATGTCAAAGTGCCACTTACCGCCGGTGAATTGGTTGAAATAGATATTAAATTTGTGCCAGCTAAGATCAAGGGGCAAAGATATTATCAATTTACGGCCATTGACTGCGCCACTAGGTGGCGCTATTTAAAGATATATAGTGATTGTGGCAATGGCTCAGCCATTGCCTTCTCTAAACAATTACTGAAGGTAGCTCCGTTTAGAATTAGGGCAATTAAGACAGACAATGGTGCTTGCTTTACCAACCGCTATACTGGCTACCAAAAGTCAGTTGATCCTATTAATCCTCGACTTCATCCGTTTGACCTCTTCTGGGCCAAAAGAAACATCATTCATTACTTAATAGATCCAGGTAAACCAGCCCAGAATGGTAAGGTTGAAAGAAGTCACCGCACTGACCAAGAGATGTTTTATGATAGACATCAGTTCAAGACAGCGCTAGAATTGAGAAAGGCGGTTAGAACTTGGAATATGGCTTACAATAATCTAGAACATATAGCTCTCGCCGGGCTAACGCCCGTCGAGGCTGTGCGTAATTATTCTTAACAAAAACCGCCATATGTGTGTGCCTAAAACAAATATATAACATAATTTATTTTTTCTTTAGAATGGTCACTTATAATCTAATAAGTAATTGCTGTTATTCCCTTTTGCGCGGTTTAAACTTAGCCAGAGCCATGGTAGTTTTTAGAACAGTATCAGGA
>JAKJDQ010000025.1 GCA_022705845.1 Patescibacteria group bacterium
AATCCCATGAACCAAAAGCGAGCTGATTATTTTCGACAAATAGTAAAAGAGAATTATCAAGAGATAGCTCCCGAATTTGCCGCTACTCGTAGCCGGCCACTATGGCCCAAATTACAAGAAATTATTGGGTCTATGACTCTCCAGGGAGATCTTCTAGATGTTGGCTGTGGTAATGGGCGGCTATTAGATCTAATAGCTAACCAACCAATTAATGCTTATACTGGCCTAGATATTTCAAACCACCTTTTAAAGCTAGCGGCGCAAAAATATAACAATAGCTATAATATAAAAATAAATTGGATAGAAGGCGACCTCCTAGAAGAACCGCTCCAGCACCAGTTTGATAATGTTTGCTGTATCGCAACGCTCCATCATATTCCTAGCGCAAAGTATAGACAACTAGCAGTCAATCGTTTAGCTGGCTGGCTTAAACCAGGAGGTTATCTAATTATCAGCATCTGGGATTTATGGCATCAACCGCAATATTGGCTGAAACTAATAAAAAGCTATGGCCAATCTTGTTTAAGACAATGCGAGCCTGGTGATATTTTTTTAAATTGGGGCCAACAAGACGGACCCGGCCGCAGGCGCTATTATCATGCTCTAACTAAAAAAGAACTTGTAACCGCCGTTGCTAAAAGCGGCCTCAGAATAATTCACTACGATAATGATGGCTTAAATCATTATATTGTAGCCCAAAAATTACCAATCAACGGAGATCTGAGTGTCTAAAGACCAATCTGAAGTACCCTCCACTTTATTGCCTTGACTTTGCAGGGGCATTTCTCTTGAATAGGCTCGCTTCAATGGTTGAGGAAAATTTAAATTCACTGTCAGAGAAGTCCGCTGCCGACCGGGTTGTTTCTGAAGCAGTAAATTATAATGACCAGAAGCAATTTGTTGAGCGATACTCGCTGGCAGTTTGTATACCAATTTTATGACCTTAGTTTCTTGAGGTTCAACCACAATAAACCCGCCGATCACTGATTTTCCTAAATCTTCACTAACAGTAGCCACTTCTTGAAACCCACTTTGACTTACTAATTGACTGCCCAGCGGTACATAAATTCTGGTATAGCTTTGATAGCGAGTAGTACGCCAATCGAAACCGCCATTATGCTTATAAGTTAAAGTTAATTCTGCAAACCAATCGCTACCACTATTATATAACTTATAATTAATCTGTTTGTCTACGACAGCATCGGTTTTGTAGGCCGCTAGATTAGCATCAATAATCCACACATAGTCGCCACTAAAGCTGCGGGCTTGACCAGCCCAATTAGCTTTAATAAGCCATTGCTCAATCACTGGATCATAGCTAAAAAGCAAAATATTTTTTTGCTGTAAATTATTAGTAATAATTTTAGCTACTGCTGGTAAACGACTGCTGGGCAAGGCCATTAATTGTTCTTTAAGCTCGCCTATAACGTCGTTGATCACTTCTTTGCGATTCCAGGAACTAACACCATATTCATCATAAGACATTTCCACACGATATTGCAGTAAATCAACAAAATTTTGTTGGTTATACGTCTGTCCTTCTACGGTAATCGGTCCGATAAGCCCCAATAAATCCTCTACTAATGGCGGGGTGATGGCAATAACACCATCAATGTGGGGAGTAGAGCTAGTTTTGTTGATAATTTTAGTTTGTTCCTGATAAAAATAACCAATTTGGCGAGCGGCTGTGGGAAAGTCCGGCGACCAATTAGCATCACGCAAAAACCACTGCTTCACTCCTAAATATTTATTTAACTCCTTGGGCGGGGCGGGCTTAAAATAATCTTGAGCTGGCATATCTAAATGATAACTGTCATGGACCTCTAAATTGGTAATGCGACCATTTTCTAATTCTAATAAGCCATAATTGCCAATAAAACCACCAGTGGGCCGTAATTCGTCATTATTTTGTAAAATTAATAAAAATCGTCCAGCGCTTAATTGCTTAGCTAAATAGGGGGCTAACTGCAACCAAGGCAAATAATCTGCTAGAAGTTTTTTGCCATCTTCCAGTGCTTCCAGCGCCTTTTTTACTGGCGCATTAAAATTACTAAGGCCATAAGTAAAATTTACTGCCGATAAACTACTCTCTATTTCATGAAGGCTGGCTAATGAATCTAAAATTAAAGCTGGCGTCTGCTGAACCTGATTTAGGGCTAATGATAAACTACTGGTTGATAACTGGTTTAATGATAATTGGGAAAGGTCTGGAGATAAATCATCTGGCCATTCCTGAACTTGCCCTAAAATTTTTAAAGTGGTGCTACAGGCTATATCGGCGGCTTTAGAGAGATTATAAACACTAGTAGCTTGCTGTCTATACCATGGTATTTGAGACCACAGAGGATGATGTACTAAATTAAGACTCAAATTATGGGCCTGAGCAAAAGACTCTTGGGCTTGACCAAGGGCTTCTTGAGCTTGTGACCATGCACCCTGCTTTACTGCCTGCCACCCCGTACTAAGTTGGGTCTTGCCTTGTATCCCGGCTCTATAAACCTTCAAGGCTGTATAGCCTAACCGCGACAAATCAATAACAAAAATTGCCAAAATAATAATAGCTAAAAACCAAATAAAGCGACGTTTGGACATAAAAAATAAAAACTATATCACAACATTATTATAGTAAAAATCATCAAAATAAAAAACAAGGTTTAATTAACCTTGTTTTTATAACATTAACATTATTCTTCCTTTTTAGCCTCATCGTTCTCTGATTGCGGAGGCGCTGACGGGTTTACTTCAGATATAATAGGATTGGCCTGGTCACTCTCTTGCTTCTTGTCTTTATTTTGATCTAACGCTGGCTGCTGTCCTCTAATTTTTATAATATTACCAGTAATAATTTTATGGCCAACTAATAAATTATTAACTGTGATGGTCATTTGAGCCCCCTGGCTTAACCAATAATTGATTCTTTCAGCTTTAACTTGTAGATCCTTGGTTCTAGGATTATAGTTTCCTAAATTTTCTAAAATACGACCATAGGGATCACGCCCAACTTCAGAAATAATTAGCCTATAGGTGGGAGATTTCTTTTTACCGATACGAGCAAGTTTAATTTTGAGCATAAACAACGCCTAATTTTTAGAATAAATAAATGAGCCCTGACGGTAGGCTGATTATACCTTAATAAAATTGGTTTTGTCAAGAAAAATCTGAGCGGGTAACGGGAATCGAACCCGTATCTTCAGCTTGGAAGGCTGACATAAAAGCCATTATACTATACCCGCAGATGGCCGAATTCGGTAGTCTTCATTCTAAATATTAATTATTCCTCCGCTAAAGCAAAATAGCGAATCTCCCGCAAAATACACCATATCTTGATTGGTCGGGATGCCGAGATTTGAACTCGGGATCTCCTGCTCCCAAAGCAGGCGCCTTAAACCATCTGGGCCACACCCCGATAAAAAGTGCCCCGGGTCAGAATCGAACTGACGACACAAGGATTTTCAGTCCTATGCTCTACCACTGAGCTACCGAGGCAATAGCACCAGCTAATTTTGTTGCGGGGGTCGGATTCGAACCGACGACCTTCAGGTTATGGGCCTGACGAGCTGCCAACTGCTCTACCCCGCGATAATGAGTGGGCAATGGAGGAGTTGAACCTCCGACCTCAACATTATCAGTGTTGCGCTCTAACCAACTGAGCTAATTGCCCTCACTTATTTAGTTTAACAAAAAAAGATTGATCAAGCAATTATAGAACCAATCTTTTTCTTAAGAAAAAGCAAGCCCCATAAACTTGCTAAATTTTGGCGCTAACAGGCGTTAATTCCACTTCCAGAAATTATTAATCACTTAATAATTTCTTCTACTATGTACTAGTAGCCGACCAATTTATTAGCTTATTCAGCTAATAATTTACTCCCTAGAAAGGAGATAATCCATCCACAGCTTCCGCTACGGATGCCTTGTTACGACTTCGTCCCTATCATCGATCCCACCTTCCAACGCGGGTGCGCTGTTCGGGTGTTACCGACTCTCTTGACGTGACGGGCGGTGAGTACAAGACCCGAGAACGTATTCAACGCGCCGTGGCTGATACGCGTTTACTAGCGATTCCGGCTTCATGAGGTCGAGTTGCAGACCTCAATCCGAACTGAGAGTAATTTTGGGGGATTTGCTCCACCTTACGGTTTGGCGTCCCTTTGTATTACCCATTGTAGCACGTGTGTCGCCCAAGGTGTAAGAACCATGCTGATTTGACGTCATCCCCACCTTCCTCCTGCTTAACGCAGGCAGTTTTCTATGACACATGAAACATAGAATAAGGGTTGCGCTCGTTTTCCGACTTAACGGTACATCTCACGACACGAGCTGACGACAACCATGCAGCATCTGTCTAGCACCCTCGAAGGCTCTCCTGTTTCCAGGAGTCTGCAGCTAGATGTCAAACCTTGGTGAGGTTCCTCGCTTATCGTCGAATTAAACCACATGCTCCACCGCTTGTGCGGGTCCCCGTCTATTCCTTTGAGTTTTAGCCTTGCGGCCGTACTCCCCAGGCGGGATGCTTAAGGCGTTAGCTTGATTACAGCCACACTGGCAGGGTCGATACTGCCAATGTTCAGCATCCATCGTTTACAGCGTGGACTACTGGGGTATCTAATCCCATTCGCTCCCCACGCTTTCGTGTCTCAGCGTCAGTGTCGTCCTAGCAAGCTGCCTTCGCTTTCGGTGTTCTTGCTGATATTAACGGATTTAACCCCTACACCAGCAATTCCGCTTGCCTCTTCCGAACTCTAGTTTATTCATATCTCCCGCAGCCTCAAGGTTGAGCCTTAAGATTTAACAGGAGATGGTATAAACAGCCTACACACCCTTTACGCCCAATAAATCCGGATAACGCTCGGGGCCCTCGTATTACCGCTGCTGCTGGCACGAGGTTAGCAGCCCCTTATTCAACCGGTACCGTCAGTACTTCGTCCCGGTTAAAAGTATTTTACACCCCGAAGGGCTTCATCATACACGCGGCGTCGCTCCTTCAGCCTTTCGGCCATTGAGGAATATTCTTGACTGCAGCCTCCCGTAGGAGTCTGGGCAGTGTCTCAGTCCCAGTGAGACGGGTCGTGCTCTCACACCCGCTATCCGTCGTCGCCTTGGTAGGCCATTACCCCACCAACTAGCTGATAGACCATAGGCTTCTCCCAAAGCGCCGGAGCTTTGATGCATTATCAGGCGACAATGCATAATATCGAGTATTATTCCAGATTTCTCTGGATTATTCTCGTCTTTGGGGTAAATTACCAATGTGTTACTCTCCCGTTTGCCATGGTCTGGAAACCAGACCATTCGACTTGCATGCCTTAGACACGCCGCCAGCGTTCATCCTGAGCCAGGATCAAACTCTCAATAAGAATATTGAGAGAATAATAGCTCTTTAAAAAGAAAAAATAGAAGGGAATTAGCGCCTGTTAGCGCTAAAATTGTTATATTTTTTAAAGTCCACTAAAAAACTTATCTAGTCTACTAAATAAGTATCTATATAATAAACAATTATATTGACTGTGTCAAGAGGCTAAAAACCAGAATAATAAAAAACCGACTCTGAGAAATCAATGTCTTTTTGCTTGATATCTGAGAGCCGGTTAAGCTAACTATTTTAAGGGTTAGCAATTAAATTAATAGGCTCGCTCTAAAGAAGTGCCAGTATAAAAATATTTAAGGACATCAACCCAGCTTTTACCCCCATCAACCACCATTAACAAAGCACCTTGAGCACTCATCCCTACTCCATGACCAAATAAGGTCTGACCCTTGTCTTCGGGTACTGGTACTGAAACTAGCCATGGCTTTTCTCCGCCGCCCCAAACTTCATTCCAACTACGAGTGCGGCCATCACTGCGGGAAAAATACGGTGTAATAGCCAATTCATGATTGTAAGTTACAATCATGCCTCTAGTTTCTTGAACGGCTTGGGCTAACCTAGGCATGCGGATTTCTGAATTATAACCACGATAAACCTGATCATAGGTGGCATCAACATGAAAATATTCACTAGCATGCTTGGTAGAAGCCTCAGTTAAACCGGAGTCTAGTCCACGATAATAATGATATAGTACATACGTCCGCGCAGCAGTAGCTAGCACTTTCTGAAATTCTAACGGCGAAGCATTACTTGTTTCAGCTAATCCCTTTAAATAACTATCAATAGGTAACTCATTAATCCACCATATCTTATCTGTTTCTGCAGCATAACGATATTCCATAACCCGACGGAATTTATTATCATTTAAATTCGCATTCCAATTAGGGTTATTACGATAATCTGGTAATTGAAAAACACCATCATTATTAGCTTGACTGACAAAGCGTAAATAATTAAGAGTCTGATAAACATTATCGTTGACTATAACGCCATACTGCTTGGTGCTTCGAATATAATAAACTAGCACTACGGTGTTGGCCGGCACTGAGCCAACTAATAAATTATTAGCGGCATAGATATCAAAGGGCTGATCGCTAGTAATCCTCTGGAGCTGATCACTAGAGAATAAACCAACTCTAATTAACGGCTCTTCAGCTAATTTCCGAGAGTATTCTACTATCCCTGGATCAGTCTGGG
>JAKJDQ010000026.1 GCA_022705845.1 Patescibacteria group bacterium
TGGTTCGGCACCTCGATGTCGGCTCGTCGCATCCTGGGGGTGGAGAAGCTCCCAAGGGTTGGGCTGTTCGCCCATTAAAGCGGCACGCGAGCTGGGTTCAGACCGTCGTAAGACAGGTCGGTCTCCTATCCACTATGATCGCGGAAACTTGAGAAGGCGCTTCCCTAGTACGAGAGGACCGGGAAGCACGAAGCTCTGGTGTACCAGCTGTCCTACCAAGGGCATCGCTGGGTAGCTATCTTCGGTTAGGATAAGCGCTGAAAGCATATAAGTGCGAAGCCGTCTTCAAGATTAGGTTTCATAGACTCCCGGGAGACTACCGGGTTGATAGGTTCTAGGTGTAAGCGCAGTAATGCGTTGAGCCGAGGAATACTAATAAGTCATTTGATTTTCCCACAGTTTTGTTTTTAAGAATATTTATAATTTGCTATATAAAGACACCATTGTTCTGGTGCTTTAAACGGAAGGGTTACACCTGATCCCATCCCGAACTCAGAAGTTAAGCCTTCCAGTACCGATGATACTTGGGCCGCATCAAGCCCTGGGAAAGTAGGTCAGCGCCAGAATAATGGTGTTTTTATATTTGATTAAGTTTTTGAACTATATTGAGGGATATTTTTAAGGTATGTCTTTGTTTCTCTTGATTTTTTATCATTTTTAGGTTTAAACTAATAGTAGTTTTATTTTTAATAATTTTTATGTCTACACTTTCTCCTTCTTTAGATAAATTTGTTGATGAATTACTAGCGGCTCAAGGCATAGACGGGGTTGATCCTGAGGTCCGTGAGCAATTAGTAGAAGACTTAACTACGCGTTTAAATGATCGCCTAGAAGCAGCCATGGTGGCGGAGTTGCCTGAAGATAAGCTACCAGAACTGGAACAGCTTTTAGACCATGGAAACAATGAGGTCGAGCTACAGAAATTTTTTGCCGACAATATTCCTAATTTGCCGGCTCTTTTAGCTCGGGAATTGGCGGCTTTTCGTCAAGATTATCTAAGTTAACTGACTCTCAAATATATGGGGGAAAAGTTTAAAATAGCCTTTGTTGATAACTCACAAGCTATCGAGGGGCAAGCTATTGATGCCGGTGAGGCTAAGATGACTGCCAAAAAAGAAGACTTAAAAGGTGTTAAAGGTTTTTTAAAGAAACTTTGGCGTTATAATTTAGCTCGGGGGTATTATCGTCAAAAAGAGATCAATACCGCTAGGCGTGCGATATTAGAAAGTGGCAATATCTTTGCGGCTGCTGGTGGTAGTGATGAAGATTTTATGGTGAGCCAGGAAGCTCTAGTTGATCGTTTTTTGTCCAGCTATAATGAGGCAATTCACGAAGAGGCGGGTGAGAGTAGGCGTGAACTAACTAGACAGCCAGATGATGAGAAGTTACGTACTGGTCTTAAGGAATTAATTGATGAATATGTGGCTGGCAATCTAGATGAAGATACTTTAGAAGCGGAAAAAGTTAGATTATTAAATAGTTTACCTGATTTCACTATTAAGAAAGGATATGAAAAAGTGGGCTATGCCGATAATTTATTAACTATTGCCAAGCAGATTAAGGCCATGATAGGCCATCAAGGGGGTACTAATAAATTGGATTATGATTTAGATATTGTTATTGGTCGAGCTGTTAGCGGGGTAAGAACAGAGGCTCAATATAATAAAGTTGATCGGATCTTAGAGAAGTTGGGTAAAAGTAAAATTGGCTCTTTGGTTAATGAGTCTACTTTAGGTTTAGTAGTGGCTGGAACAGTAACTGCTTTTTCCAGTGCTGGCAAAAGTGCGGCTCAGGTTAGTGCCCGGGCTTTGGGTGGTTTAGGGCTTGGCGCTATACTGACCGGCGGATTAGCGGCGGCAAGAGAATCGCAGATGCTTAAACAAGAACGTAAGCAACACGGTCGCGAAAAAGCTCAGGGCAAAGAATTTTCTGAAAAAGATGAGCGTCGGGCCGAAATGGAGAAATTTACCTATGAAACAAAACAAGCCCAAGATATATTGAATTCGCTTAATATTAACTTTAGTGAGCTTGGTCCAGATAATATAGAGCAATTACATCAAGCTATTAATAGTTTAGCTGATTTAGAGGCCAGAATTCGTTTATCTGACCAGCAGAAAATTGACCTAATTGCCTTTTCTAGCATAGTTGAAGTAGAGCGAGAACGTCTAGCTTTAGATTTAGCGCGGGCTAGACTTAAAGTTACAGCGCGGCGACTAGTTAATAGTCAGAAGATTGATTTTGCTGGTAATAATTTTGATGATTATTTAAGCACATTAGTAGAAGCTAAGGTTCAGGAATTAATAGGTGGTGATCAAGGTATTAGGGAGAAAGATCGTCTTTTTCAAAAAATGCGTCATCAAAGAATGGTTAAGACAGGGGCCAAAGCGGCTGCTATTGGCCTAGCGGTTGGTTTGGTATTCCAGGAAGTTACTAGTTTTTTGCGTAATGATCAGCAGGGATTTATAGAGGGATTAGTTAAAGGGGATAAAGCTGATAGTACCCAGACAATGACTGCCCTGGAGAAGGCGAGAACCATGATTTTTGGTAAGCCACGGCTCGATCAGGCTCAAGAAATAGTTAAAGTTGGCAATCAGCAGTTTAAGGTGCCAGTAGGAACAGAGATTAAGCTTGAAGCAGATGGTGATTACAGCATTTTTTATAATGGTCATCAATTGGTGGGTGATATACGTTTAACCCCTGAGGGACAGCTGACGGCCGAATCACAAGCCGCTTTAGCTAATAAGGGTATTGACTGGTTATCACAGCAAAATCAAATTGCCGAAACTGATGGCGCTGGAGACATTATTCACCGTTTTAAGGAGGCATTTACACGTATTAAACGACAAATTTGGTATGATAATGATACCAAGATTTTTGATAAGAATGAATTGCGAGTTTTTTGGGGCGGCCGTTATGGCAGTGGTATAGATGAAGACGGCAATATCCTTTTAGATCTGCGTCGTCTGACACCCGACGGATCTTATCATACCCTAAAAGACCAGGTATTGTCAGCAGATGCTCAGGATTTAATTAAGAAAGGTGGACTCAAGGTATTACTATCTTTATCTAAGGGTACACAGAATCAGGTTATTGAGATACCTATCGGGCCGGATGGATTAGCGGTGATTCCTAAGGACAGTTTAGCTGCTAGTTTGTTTACTCATGCTGAAGGTGTTACTCGATTTACTGGCCAATTTATGGAGGTGGCGCAAACTATGGGGGTAGGAGACAAAGGAGCTGAAGTGGTGCGTATTTTAGCTACCCAGGTAGGCGAGGGCTTACCTGATGGCTCTACGGCCATCACTGAGTTGATACATAATATTGATATCCCAGTTGCTACTGCTTGGAAAATGCCACCAATAATTCCATTGTTTGGTCGTCGGCCCTTAGAGCCAGCGGCAATTAAAAAATTTCATAAACCTGAATATGCTGGTTATTATGGCGGTGAGATATCAGCTGCTGAAAAAGAAGAATATGAAAAATATTTATCACCTCGCTTAAAGGCGGATAAAAAGGCCAAACTAAATCTTCAAGAAGAGCTAGCCTGGATATTTGAAGAAAAAAGGACTAGAGAGCCAGGGCAAGTAGAAAAAGTTGATAGCATTATTAAACAAAATAAATTATTAGCTGAACTGCCTAAAGATACTAAGATGATGGTATGTATGGCCGTGGGGGCAGTTTATGAATCAGATAATGTTTATAAGACGTTATCTTTATATTCGCATCAATCTAAAGAAGTTTTAGCTAAAACTGTATTTGTTTTAAATGTTAATTGGTTAGATCAAGATGAACAGGATTCTCAGAAATTAGCCCAAATTAAAAAGACTATTGAAGAAATAGAAAGAATAAAAAAAGACTTTCCTCAATTAAAAATTGCTGTTTTTCAAGGGCGTTATGTTCAAGAGACCTTGATGGCTGAGCGTGGTATTAATATCCATGGTCAATTTATTAAAGATGTTCATGATGTAGCTCTAAGGTCTTTACAATTATCAGGCATTGATCATGAAGTTTATTTGTTGTCTAACGATGCTGATTGTCAAGGTATGTCAGATAGCTATTTAAGTAAATTGTTAGAACAAGCTGAAAGAGAATTAGAGAAGGATGCCTTCTTGGGTCGCATAGAATGGGACACCAAGCGCTGGCTAGATTATCCCGGTTTTCATTTATCAACAAGGTTTATGCAATTTTTAGATTTAGTTAGTCGGCATCCCGGCAATAAACGTATTAAAAATATTCCCACTTCGGGAGCAAATTCGATGGTAAAAGCCTCTACCTTAGCGGCCATTGGTGGAGTTGATCCTAGTAATGGGTTGGGGGCGGGTGCGGATGTTAATGTAGGGCGACGTATTAAGTATGCCCGCGGGGCTGATACTACGCCCATTGGTTATAATCATGTTGCGTGGTTAGAAACTAATGGAGATAGGGCTTTTAATTATTATGCTTATGGAGAATCAGTAGTAGCAATGTGGTCCGATTTTAGTCGGAAGGGTTATAAAGGGCGAAAAGAACAGGGAGTCAGTGACTTGGGGGGCCGGAATTATTATGAGGGGATGAAATTTAGCAAGAGTAAACCTAGGCCAAACATTCTTAAATTAAAATTAGATCAGCAAGGCAGTTTTGTACCTGAAGACTTAGAGCGAGATTGGCATGATATTGTTGCTAGGTTTGAATATCAGATAAATTCTGGAGTATGGGTTTATTTTAAAGATGATTTTGAATTATGGCAGCGAGCTTTAAATTTTACTTTTGGGAATGTCCGGCCACCCCGTTGGGAGATTCAAGATGGTCAAGTTAAAATAACTGAAGCCGGGCAAATTTGGTTAAAACAACAATTAAAATCATTTGCAGCTAAAAATTCACAAGAAATATTGTATCAACGAGGTGGGCATCGAGTTTAATTGATCTGATATTTACTTTTAAGGACTACTGGTTTATGGGTCGGGGATTCACCCTTGACAAAATTTTTGTTTTATGCTATGATACTTAGTCACTTAAAAAGTGAAATAAAAATTAGTATATCAAATTGGTTCTAGCGGGGTTAGGCACGACAAGCATGGGGATTTTTCTGTAAGCTGTACCTGGTTGAGACTGGGTCTGTCCTAGAGAAAAGTTTCTTGCCTACCCTACTAGAGTTAATTTGTAAAATAAAACGAGCTTATGGCTCGTTTTATTATTGGTTTTTGTTTAGTTAGTAATGGTGGCTGAAGTGGTGGTAGTATTGCCGGTAGTAGATGTAGTGATAGAATCAGTGCTAGAAGCTGATAGAGGCGTGGTGGTTGGGGTGGGGGAGGTAGTCGTGGCCTCTGTATTGTCTATGTCTTTCTTTTTGCCAATTAAACAAACCTCTTGCCAGGGGACATAGTGCGACTGAAAACGTCTAGATTTAGTTTCGCCATTTGGATATGTTACGATATAATCAAAATAGGTATCAGCCCCATTATGAGCTTGCTCGATACACTTTAATTTGCCCGGCTCTAAATCTTCAGTCTCAATAAGTTTTTTAGGAGCTGGTTTGACAATATTATAAATAATAGGCTTAGTCTGGGTAACCTGACGTCCATCTTTGGTGCCCCAGACAGAAAAAGATAAGGTATGACCGCTCACTTCTCCCAAGAGTAAAATATAATGTCCGGTGTCGTTTATAAAACGTAAATCTGGTTTAGGATTATAGATTGTAGCGTCAGTGCCGGCTGGCTCATAATAACTAACGCGGTAAGAGTGATTTTGTCTTTCAGTAATTGGTAGCCCGCTGGCTAAAGCAGCCCGGAAGATAGTAGTGGCTACTTGGCATAATCCTCCGCCATATTCTGGCACGGTCTTATTTGCTTTAATTACTAACTCTGGTTTATATCCAGTCGCCTCACTGACTTCGCCTAAAGCCTTGACTAGAGAAAATTCTTCATCGGGCGCTAATAATTGGCCGCTTATTTTGGCTGTTCCTACTTTGATATTATGAATACGATTAGCCGATGAGCCAGAAAAATTTGAAGTACCCACGCCAATTATCTCAACAATTCCTAAACTGGCTGGATCGTTATCACTTAAAGGGCTTGGTATTTCGTCAACTGTGAGCTCAATATTATTAATACCTTGATGCAGGGCCTTAATAATAGCAGTAGCGCTAGCTTCAATATTTAACTCACGTCCATTTTTTCCTGGTTTAAACTGTTCTAGGCGGTTGCCGTTTCGTTTGAATTGTCCCCCTTCGGGCTTTTGATTAATCTCGAGGGCTAAATTTTGCAGATAATCTTTGAGGGTGCTACTAGATATAGTGACAGTTGGTTGATTATCTATGAGGTCTAAGGTAAGCCAGCTAGCTAGCGTGTCGCCCTTGATGGTCCAGGTAGCAGTGGATAATTGTAAAGTAATGGGGGCTAAAGCTAGATATTGATTAATTGGTATTGTAAGATCGTCAATAATAGCTTGGGTGATAAGGGGCGGATCCTCTTTAACTGATAAGACAATTTTTTCATTTTTTAAGTTTTGTAATTGCTGGCTAAA
>JAKJDQ010000006.1 GCA_022705845.1 Patescibacteria group bacterium
ACTGCATTTACTTGGGCCTTAGCACCATCAATAATAATTAGGTCTGGTTTTGACCAATCATTATGGGCTAAACGTCGCCTAAACATTTCACGGAGCAAAGGTACATCGCCCGCATCGGCGCTATTACTACCTAGTTTAAAACGCTTATAGTCTTGCGGCGATGCTTCACCATCCACAAAAACTACTAGCGAGCCCACAGCTTGTGCGCCATATAAATTAGAAACGTCATATCCTTCAATGCGTCGCGGTGATTGTTTAAGACCCAATATCTTGCCTAACTCTACCACATCGTTGGCATATCTTTCTTCCAGACTTAAAACACCACTAGTGGCCAATACTTTATTAATTTGCTGTAATTGCCAATTTAATGAAATAATTTTGTGTTCAGTAACGGCCCTATTTTCTGACTTTAATTTATTTAACTCCTGCTCATGTCTATGTAATTCAGCCTGCATTCTCCTAACTACTAACTGTTTTTTACCTTGTAAAAATAAGCTGATTTGATGAATAATTTTTTGGTAAGCCGATTTACTAATCAATCCTTGGCAAGGTCCAGGGCATTGACCAAGCTGATAATATAAACAAACCCTTTTGGGCATTGTCCGACACGAACGATATGGCCAGATTTTACGAATAGCTTTTAATGTCTCCCGAGCAGCTTGTACACTAGTAAATGGACCAAAAAATTGTCCGCTGGGCAATAGTTTACGAGTTAAATAAATTCTAGGAAAAGTATCAGCGCTAATAGCAATATAAATATAACGCTTATCATCACGCCAAATAATATTATACTTAGGCTGATACTTTTTTATTAAACTAGCTTCAAGTAGTAAAGCCTCAATTTCGCTGCCTGTTTCCTGCCACTTAATAGCAGCGACAGAATTAACTAGCTGTTGTTTAGCTGGAGTCAGCTGACGATAATTTTGCCAATAAGATAATATACGGCGCCGCAAATTAATAGCTTTGCCGATATAAATAATTTGTTTAGACTGATCATAAAATTGATACACCCCTGGCCCCGATGGCAAAGATAAAAGTTTAACCTTTGCTAAGTTAAACATAAAAATACTATTCTAATTGCTAATCACGACTAATGGCTTGTGCTGGACAATTATCTATGGCTTCATCAACACAGGCCGATGATCCTTCTTTAATAACTTCAGCCTTAAAAACATCACCATTAAGCTGAAAATACTCAGGGCATAAAATAGCACATAGCCCACAACCAATACATTTTGATTGGTCAACTTTAATCATATATACTAATTAGCTTGATGCTTCTTCCATCGTCTATGAGCCAAAGATGGTGTATTTTCAGCCAGCTTCAACGGATCAACTTCAATGACAATAGAGCCGCCAGATTGTTTATCAGATAACTCAACTATTATTGTCCCCTTTAAAATATTACGACTTATAACGGTACCACTCTCTCCTTCAATTTTCCACGGACTACCAACCTCTGGTAACTTTTGAGCTAATTCTTTATAACCCTCAGCTTCATAAGCTAAACAGCACATCAGCCGACCACAAACACCAGAAATTCGCTCACTACCACGATGGCTTACGCCCTGTATATCAGCTACATCAGAAGTAATAGATGATAATTCAGTTAAAAAAGTACTGCAACAAAGTGGCCGACCACAAACACCACGACCGCCGAATATTTTAGCTTCATCTCGTGTACCAATTTGCTGTAACCGAATTTGGCAGTTAAAATGATGACTCAATAATCGGACGAGCTCACGAAAATCAACACGACCCTCAGCAATAAAAGCAAAAGTCAGACGATGACCATCGGCCGAAATAGCTGCATCTACTAACTTCATTTCTAGCTGACACTGGTCAATAAATTGCTGACACTCATTTATGGCAGTAGATTTATCAAAAGTATCAATAATATGACAATCATCAGCATTGGCTAAACCTAAAATTTGTTTAGTATGACCAGACCAAACTTGAGCTTGCTCTTCGCTTAAATATTTAAAACCCAATAAACGACCAACCTCCGTGCCGGTATCTGTAGCTACTAACAAACGATCCCCAATAGAAAGCGACCAGTCTCCTATTTCACATAAGCTGACTCTCTCCCAAGGGTAAATTTGTACTAATGCTAATTTCATGAATCATGATTAAAGTTGAAAACGATAATAACCCTCAATAGTAGCACCGGCCAACAGTTGTTCAATCGTTTGTTGTTCATCTTTAATAAATTCCTGTTTAACTAAACATACTTCGGTAAAATAATGACTCAATTTATTGTCTATTATTTTATCAATAATCTCAGCCGGCTTACCTTCTTTTTTGAGCTGTTCACGATAGATTTCTTTTTCCTTCTCTATCTCGCTTACCGGTATTTGTTCAGGAGTTAAATACTGAGGGTTAGTAGCGGCAATCTGCATTGCTAAATCTTTAGCTAACTCGCCAGCCGATGGCTTGTTAATAGCCACTAACACCCCAATTGCCCCACCCCCATGTAAATAAGAAGCTACTGTGCCTTGACTACTTAAAGTAGCATAATTGCTTAAAACAATTTTTTCACCCATAACTCCGCTTAAGTTATCTATAGCCTCTTGGATAACCTGACCATGTATCGTTAAAGCCAATAAAGATTCTAAATCCCGAACTTTACTACTAACAGCTGCTCCTAAAATATCTTCAGCTAACTGCTGAAATTTATCATTACGCGCTACAAAATCAGTTTCTGTTCTAAGCTCTAACAAACAACCCCACTGCTGCTGAGAATCAACCCAGGCCTTAATAACCCCTTGATTAGCAGCATGATCAGCTCGTTTGCCAGCTTTAGCAATCCCCTTTTTACGTAAAATCTCTAAAGCTACATCTAAATTACCATTAGCTTCTAATAAGGCGGCCTTACAATCAACAATACCTGCCCCCGATTGTTCTCGCAGCTCTTTAATCATGTTCATATTAATATCCATATGATTTATTGGCTAACTTCACTACAAATTAGCCTTAACAATTAATAATTAAATAATCAAACTATATCATTCTTTAGCGGCCACCGATTGTTTAGCTTCACGAGCCGCTTCACGTTGTTTTTTCCCCTCTAAAATAGCTTCTTCCAAAGCACCAAGAATGAGTTTCACGCCCTTTGTTGCGTCATCATTGGCTGGTATAGGATAAGCAATACCCGTTGGATCAGTATTGGTATCACAAATAGCCACAATGGGAATACGCCGCTTCAGTGCTTCAGATAGGGCAGTTTTTTCTTTTTTTATATCCCAAATAAAAATAATATCAGGAACTTTTATTAAATTAACCAAACCACCGACTCCTACCTCTAGTTTAGCTAATTCTCGATCAAACTCTAATTGTTCTTTCTTAGTATATTTGCTTAATTGGCCAGTTCTTTTTTTATCTATAATATCTTTATATTTACGGATAGAATTTTTAATGATAAAAAAATTAGTTAAAGTGCCACCCAGCCAATGCTCAGTAACATAAGGCATACCAGTAGACTCGGCTACTTGGCGTAATGGTTCTTTAACTTGATCTTTAGTACCAACCAATAAAATATTTTTACCAGCAGCTACTTCTTTAGTAATAAAAGCTAAAGCCCGTTCTAACTGTTCTTGAGTTTTAGTTAAATCAATAATATGAATCCCTTGTTTAACCCCATAAATATAGGGTTTCATCTTGGGATTCCATTTAGAGGTTTTATGACCAAAATGTAGTCCAGCGGCTAACAAATCAGCCAGGGTGAGTGTTTGAGACATAATGTTTCCTTTCAACCGCTGCGTTCTTTACCCATGAGCCTAGATGAGCAAGGAAAAATAGAACGCATGAGTCGTTAATTTAAAAATATAAAATAGGCTCATTAATAATTTACCTTTACATTAAAAAATAAAAACAATTATGTCAAGTTAATTGCAACTGTTGCTTTTTCTATTAAGTTATGATAGTTTAATATTATTACGCCAATCAGGGCGTTTATTATAACTATGAAAAAGAATTTACACCCCACTTATTATCCAAAAGCTAAAGTAACTTGTGCTTGCGGCAATACTTTTACTACTGGCTCAACTTTGCCAGAAATTAAGACCGAAATTTGCTCGGCTTGTCATCCTTTTTATACTGGCAAACAAAAATTAGTTGATACAGCCCGCCGTGTAGAAAAATTTACAACCAAAATAGCATCCAAAACAGCAACTCGCAGTAAAAAAGCTAAACACGCCACTAGAAATAAAGCTCGTGAAATAAAGGCCCAAGCAGCTAAGGAAAAGCTAGAAAAAGAATTAAACGCTTAGCTTAGTTAATAAAAAATTATCTTCTAAATCTTTAGATGATGGTTTTTTAATTACTGTTTTATATGATGGCCCAAGAATTTATTAACCAACTTAACCAACTGGACGCTCAGCTTAATAATCCAGCCACATTAAATAATACTAAAGAATATAACCGCCTAATTAAAGAACGAGCGGCAGTGATGGATTTAATATCTTTAGCTAATCGTCTAGAAAAAATTGAATCACAATTAGCAGATATTAATCAGCTTCTTGCCGATAATCCCGACCCGGAAATTACCGTCCTGGCGACTCAAGAGCAACAACAATTACTAACTGAAAAGACAACTCTAAATAATGAGCTGGAAGAAATGCTCCACCCTGCCGACCCTCGTAATAATAAAAATGTTATCATGGAAATTAGAGCTGGCGCGGGAGGAGATGAAGCAGCTTTATTTGCCGCTGATTTATTTAAAATGTATAGCCGATTTGCGGAAAATCATAACTTCCAGCTAGAAATCTTAAATTCTAGCCCCATAGCCATTGGCGGCTATAAAGAAATTATTTTTAGTATTACTGGAGAAAAAGTCTTTGGCTGGCTTAAATATGAAAGCGGTACCCATCGGGTTCAGAGAGTGCCCACCACGGAAAAACAAGGGCGCATTCATACTTCAACTGCCACAGTAGCGGTATTACCAGAAGCTGAAGAAATAGATATTGACATTAAACCTGCTGACCTGCGAATTGATACTTTTTGCGCCTCTGGCCCGGGCGGACAATGTGTCAATACCACTTATTCAGCTATACGCATTACTCACCTACCAACCGGCCTAGTAGTCACCTGTCAAGACCAAAAATCACAACATCAAAATAAAGAAAAGGCCATGCAAATTCTACGCTCTCGCTTACTACAAAAATTAGAAGACGACCGTCGCGCTACTGCTGACGATCAAAGACGTAAACAAATTGGAACCGGAGACCGTAGCGAAAAAATTCGTACCTATAATTTTCCCCAGGACCGCCTCACCGATCATCGTCTTCAAGAATCATGGCACGGCCTAGACAAAATTATGAACGGCGAAATTGAAGATATTATCTACCGTCTTCAACAATATGAAAAAGAGTTGTCGCAAAACGTCAACCATTAACCCCCCTACTATTGCTGAAGCTCGTCAGTGGCTAGACCGGGAGTGGCCTCTCAGCATACAACAACCAGCGCTAGCCAGTTGGCTCCTTGCTAGTATTACTAACCATACATCCTCAGAACTAATTGCCTATAACCAGCAACCACTATCTACAAAAAGTTGGCATAGTTTACAAAAAATTACTGCTAAACTCCAAAGAAATTACCCTCTATCATATATCCTAAAAGAACAATATTTTTATGGCCGGCCGTTTAAGATAACCCCGGCCGTTTTAATTCCCCGTCCTGAAAGTGAATGTCTCATTGATGTAGCCATCCAGCTATACCAACAAATTAATCAACCAACTGCCTGGCTGGATATTGGCACTGGCTCAGGCTGTCTAATTATTACCCTGGCAGCCGAATTAAATAATAACAATTATTTTGGTGGTTCAGATATTAGTCGCCGAGCCCTACGTCTAGCTCGACACAACGCCCTTAATCTTCAGCAAAAAAATATTATCTGGCGCCACGGTTCATTATTAAAGCCTTGGCTTAAAGATAATTTTGACTCAGCTCAACAAATTTTTATTATTGCTAACCTGCCCTATTTAACTCCGGAAGAATACAATGATCAACCATCATTACAATATGAACCGCGCCGAGCCTTACTTGGCGGTCCCGAGGGGCTCACTTTATTTCAAAAATTAGCAAACGAGCTACCAACCTTTATTAAATATCATCCTGATCATACCATTAATATCTTGACTGAACATAATATAAACCATAATCAAAAACTGCCATCACTATTAGCTGTAGCTAACCTAAAATGGCAGCAAATTTTTTGCGACTTAAATGGCCAGCCTCGCTTTGGCTGGTGGCATAATTAAAATTATTTTTGCTCCTCACCACTAACTTCTGCCTCTGGTGCTGTCTCGCTTGGGACTTCTTCAGCACTAACTTCCTCGGTTGTTTCAACTTCAGACTCTGCCACTACAGCCCGCGGCTCTTCAACTGCTACAAGGATTTCGTTCATTTCATGCTTGCCAGATAATACTATCCCTTTTGGTAACTTTAAATCAGCAAAAGTAATATGAGAACCCAACTCTGTAAGGCCAGATATATCAACATCTAAATGAGATACAAGATCTTTGGGCAAACATTCAATTTCTACAGCATCAAAATTTTTAACCACGACTCCACCTAACTGTTTAACTGCCGGCGCTTCTCCCACAAAATTAAGCTCAACTTCGGTAGTTAATTTTTCAGCCATATTAACTTGAAAAAAATCAATATGAAGTAACTGGTTGGTTACACTAGATTGACTGATATCCTTAATAATTACCTGGCGCTCGTCTTGGCCGTCAATATCTAAGGTAATAAGACTGGATTCACCACCTTGCTCATAAATTTTTAAGGCTTCAGATTTTTTAATCTGCAGGGGTAAATTATCGGTCTGTGGTCCATAAACTACTGCCGGAACAAACCCGGCGGCTCGTAATTTTTTTAAGGATTGGCGACCCAATGTTCTAGTCTTAGCTTCTAATTTTAATCCACTTTTCATAATAAAAAATACTTAACTAAAGGTTAATGTATAGCCAGTATAAGTAATGAAGAAAAAATTGTCAATTTATATACTAAAATCCTTTTGAGTGTCATCTAAAATTATCAAGATAATAGCGCAATCGTGATTCAGCAGCCACCGAAAACATATCACCTAGTTGAGACAGGCGAGCTAGTGGGAAAAAACGACAAGTCTTAATTGTTTCATCTACTCCTGTTGGTCGAGGACGATGGCGTAATATTACCTTATTATTTTGCCAATCTGCTAAATCTGGTCCCAAATTTATAGCATAAATAATGACGCCGCCATTGTGACTAGTTTCAAAATAGGTACTATTAGGATTAAGTGGCTGACCAGGCAATAAAAATAATTTGCCAGATAGTCCGGTTTCTTCCATTAACTCTCGAGCAGCTGCTTTCTTGGAATTTTCGCCTAAATTAGCATAACCACGGGGTATATTCCACACCCAACCGCCCTGCCGCTCTCGCCGCTGTCTAATCAAGCCGGCATAAACTAAATAGTTATTTTTTTTATTTAATTTATCTAAATAGACAAGTTTTTCGTTCTGAATAATTACAAAAGGGATAATAACGGCCCCACTGCTATCTGCTTCTTGTAAAGTAACATATTGACCTTTATCAAGACTTAACCCTATATTCATCAAACCATATTGAGACTTCGCGGCTAAGTGAGAATAATGATCAACTTTTTGACCATCAATAAAAACCTGCCAGACACGTTCCATTCCTTTAGGAATGGGATAAATTGAATCATTACGTAACCCCAGTCGCTCCAACTTTTTCACTAGCCGCCCATTAATTATGGCCTCAGGGTTAAAGTCTGGAACTTTCATACAATTAAATTTTAGATCGAATAATGATGCTATTTATTAAGCCTAAAAGTAATAAGGTAGAAATTAAAGAACTACCGCCATAACTAACCAGTGGCAAAGCTAATCCCACTACTGGCAATAACCCGATGTTCATAGCTAGATTAACAAAAACTTCAGTAGCTAAAAGACCAATAGCGCCAACGATGACAAAGCAACCAAAGTCATCTTTAACCTTAGGCAAAGCCGCCAAAACACGATAAATTATAACAGCAAATAATAATAATACCAGCCCCGCGCCTAAAAAACCTCGCTCTTCGGCAATAACGGCAAAAATAAAATCTGTTTGAGCTTCCGGTAAAAATTTTAATTGGGTCTGCGAACCGAAACCTAGTCCCCGCCCTAATAGTCTACCCGAGCCGACAGCAATCATCGCTTGATTAATATTATAACTTTGGCCAGAAACATTATAATTAGGATTTATAAAAGAACGGAAGCGATTTTTTTGAATGTCAGTAAAAAGAAATAGCCAGCCAACCACAGCACATACAAACCCAATAATAATTAAAGAATAAAAATACTTACGATTAAAACCAGCAGCTAAAAGTAAAAATAACCAAATAGCTATAAGCAACAAGGCCGAACCAAAATCTGGCTGGAGCAAAACCAGCAAAACTAAAATGGCCACAGCTAATCCGCCCACTAAAAAACTCTTAAACTGTTGCAGCCGTACTGTCCGACCAGAAAAATAAGCAGCTAAAGAAATAATTAAAATAATTTTCACAAATTCAACTGGCTGAATGCCTAAGCCTAAAATATTAAACCAGCCCTTAGTACCGTGTACTGAATTACCAAACAACAAGACTCCGATTAATAAAAGAAGTGCTAAGATATATAAATAAGGAGCATAACTACGCCAACGATGATAATCCACTAAAGATAACGCCACGTAACCAACCAGCCCAATAGCCGCAAAAATTATCTGCTTCCGGAAGGCTAATAAATTAATGCCACCTCGCCCCAGAGCTACTCCATAAATTTGCGTTAAACCAATGGCTAACAACAGTAGAATAGCTAAAGTTGTTAGCCAATCATTGTGCCGCCAATATTGATTCAACCGTAAATCCATAGACTAATCAACTGGCAAATAATTATTTTGATCTAAGAAATTAATCATAGGCACAATTTCTACATAATTAACATTCTTAAGACCAGGCCAGGCAAAAATAATATCTCTTGCTTCTCCGGCTCGTACTTTAGAAAGCACTAGCTCATTAACGTCTATCAGGTCATCTCCTTGATAAGCCATAATTAAAATCGGCACTGACCAATAACCATAGGCTGAATGATTTTCTAGGCGAAATTTAATTTGACTAATTAACTGGCTGCTATTATTGGCCAAATTAATTTGTTTATCGGCAATAACAAATTGATCATGTTCAGCTAAAAAGGCAGGCCAATCAGGAATTTGTCGTGGATCTAACCTCTGCCAGTTTGCTTGCTCAATCTTTAAATAAACTGAAGCACCCGGAGGAATATTTTGGTTAAGCGCTACTAAATATTTAGTTTGCCCCGGGAGCACGAAGCCGTCTCTTTGCACTAGAATTTGTTCATTGACTACAAAAGAATATTTAAAAAATACTGCCGTCCTTAAATTAGGATTATAAATCTCAGCTACTAAATTATTAGGTCCAGAACCAAGAACTTGAACATCACTAATAATTAGTGGCTGATTAATATGACCAGCCAAAAGATTAACAGTAGTCTGGGCCATTTCGGCTATGAGCTGCTGGTCTTTTTTACGGTCAAAAATAAAATAACGGCCCAAAACATAAAAACTATAAATCCAACCACTGGCTGAAAAAATAATTAAAATAACAATAATAATGTTAAGAAACAAGCGACGATGACGGACGTACCATAAACCGAAAGATAGTTTCTTTAACGAAACATCGTCATCGGTTAACCTATCTGGCAATACTTCGGTTGAAGTTTTACTTTTATTAACTGACATATCTTTAAGTTATATTTAAGGTATAATTACTGGGCCAATCAAAAGATATGGCTGACCGCCGATCATCCGGACTTCTATTCTGGCCTGTATTTTTTGTAAAGAAGAATTATCCTTAGGAGACTTGGTCAAAGTTTTTCTACCAGCTTTAACAATAGCCGATTGAAAGAAAATATTCATAGCTTGAGATTCTTCTTTAGTCCAAGACTGGCCTGCTGATTGCTTTATAGCTAAATTTTTAATCATTTCTAGAGTATTAATAGTATCTACTAATTTCTGCTCAGATAATAAATTACTAGCCTGTAATTTGGCCAGAGCTAGCCGCAACATTTTGGCCAAAGCGATCTGCTGGTCAACAGCCGGCAAGCTGGCAGTATCTATCGATACAAGACTTTCATTGGTACTATTATCTTGGACTAAACTACTGTCTGGCAACGCTACCCGCCGTTGATCAGATGGCAATTGCCAGTTTACAAGGTAAAATTTACCTAAAGCCAAATGCTGAGATTTCCACCAACTTGGTCTTACCCATTCTTTATTAGCCACCAAAATTGTATTAAACCATTCCCTGAGCATATCTATGCTAGACCAAAATTGATTAACTTGCCAATCAGTAGTAGTCTGTTCATTAAGAAAGACATCTAGTTTTGGCCCTACCGCCGACCAGTTAATAGACTGTCCGGGCCAATAATGGTCTTGCAAAACTCTTAACCCAATTTTAGGCTGATCATCTTGGTTTTGGCGGTTCCAACCACCATTAGCTTTTGGAAATTCATTATTCAAAATAGCCGCTCTTAACCGTTCTAGAATTTGATTACGGCTAGTCTCATCAAGATGGGCTATTGCTTCTAAACTCTGATCACCTAAAATATCTTTTTGAGCCTTAACATAATGAACATAAGTTAATTCATCGCGTAACCCCGAAAAATAACTAATAACCTTATAAATTTTAGCCCAGTTATTCTTAAATTCCTGATCACTGTTAAGATCCCTGGCTAATATATTGGCGGCTAAAAAATTAACTCGCCAATCATCAATATCTAATAAACACTTCGGGCAATCAGCTTCTCGATAATAAAGGGGCCAAGTATGACCTAACCACTGGCTAGCTAAAGAAAAATTAGCTAAACGGCCCCCTCCCTGATAATCAGTGTCAGGCATAAACGAACTATAATCTATTTCATAACCAAATAGCGGCGAGAGTTTTACTCCGCTAGCCTCCTTAATTAGAGCTACCTCTTGATCCACTTCCCGACATAAATCTTCGTCTATTGATGGCAGTCTATAAATTTGGTCATCGCCTACCTGAAAAATAATAGAATTATTAATATTGCCACCTTTATCAATTTGCCTAGCCTGAGGAGCTAATAATTTCAAAGCCACTGCCCAATATTGGGCATTAAGTCGATAAGCTTCTAAAATAGGATCGTTGCCTTTTATGGCTTGGCTTATGGCCGCCTGATATCGCTGGTTAGCCATTTTAAATAAACCATTGCTAATTTGCCATAGATCGTCATAAAAACCAGCTTCCACTGCCTTGTATACTTCTTTTATATTATTTTGATAATAGTAAAAAATAACATCGCTAGTTAACAGGAGTGGCCAATGGTTGGCCTGGGCTGAACGATAAAAATCAAAAAAATCTTGCTTCGGACTATCAAAAGGATTATCTACTAAGACCGAACCCTGCTCATTTAACTGATTAATAATGGGCTCCAGATTATAGTATCGTCTGATGTCATAGTAATTAACCACATCTTTTTTTATATTAATTGGCAAATTAACCGCCTGGGCCTTATTAGTTAAAATGTCAAGTGACCAAGTAGTGGTCGGTTTTTGATAAATCTGGCTAAACACCAGTTGGTCAGCCTGAAAATTAGGGTCTTCCCTGACCACACTATCAGCGGGAACATCAGAAACTAACGGCAAAGCAATAGTCACCTCACTAGTCGTTGATTTAGCTGGATTGGCAACCTTATTAGCTGGTGTAACTGGCTTCTTGCTACCAACGTCTAGCAATTGTGCAACGATAATAACAAAAACCAAACAAGCTGCTCCGGACGCCAACCACAACCATTTATCCGACGACGAATGAACAGATTTTTCTTTAGTTTCTTGAAATTCTGCCGATAATTTGTTACTAAAAAGATTTTTTTTCACAATATTCTCTCCGATTAAAATAAAAAATGGCTGTTTCTATTTTACCAAGTAATCAGTCTAAACACAAGATAAATAAGTAATAAAATACTTGCCATCTCACAATTTTCTTGCTACAATAATCATAAATAAACTAGCCATTGGGCTATATTTTTTATGTAAAATGAGTTTATGAATAAAAATTTCCAAAAAGCTGCCACTGAATATAATGCCGAAGCTATAACCGTATTAGAAGGATTAGAGCCGGTTCGTAAAAGGCCGGGCATGTATATTGGTTCAACATCTAGTGTTGGTCTGCACCACTTAATCTGGGAAGTAGCTGACAATAGTTTTGATGAAGTTATGGCTGATTATGCTGATACAGTGGAAATATCGCTACTGCCAGATAATCTAGTAGAAATTAGCGATAATGGTCGTGGCATACCGGTGGATATCCACAAAACAACCGGGGTATCGGCCTTAGAAACCGTAATGACCAAACTCCATGCTGGCGGTAAATTTAATAATAATAGTTATAAAATTTCAGGTGGTTTGCATGGTGTTGGTGTTTCAGTAGTAAATGCCCTTAGCTCTTATCTTAAAGCTACGGTCTACCGTAATGGGGAAATTTGGGAGCAAGAATATCAATACGGTAAACCCATAAATCAGACAAAAAAAATTGGCTCAACTGACCCCAACAAGCATGGCACAACTATTACCTTCAGGCCAGATGACACAATATTTGACTCGACTGAATTTAAATGGGGAACGATTCTAGACCACTGTCGCCAACAAGCCTATCTAACAAAAGGAGTAACCGTAAAATTACATGATCGCCGACCAGACCATCGCCACAAAGATTATAATTTCTATTTTGAGGGCGGTATTAAATCATATATTAAAAACCTCAATCGTAATAATCAGCTAAAAAATGAGACTATATTTTATACAGAAAAAGAAATTAATAATGTTAAAGTAGAATTAGCCTTGCAATACAATGATGCCTATAATGAAATAGTCTTGGCCTTTGCCAATAATATCATTAATACTGAGGGTGGTACTCACCTAATTGGCTTTCGTAGCGCTATTACCAGGGTGCTAAATAATTATGCCCGATCTAAGGGGCTATTGAAAGAAAAAGAAGAAAACCTAACTGGTGACGATGTCCGGGAAGGCCTGGTTGCTATTATCAGCGTCAAATTAGCTAATCCTCAATTTGAAGGACAGACAAAAAGCAAACTAGGCAATGCCGAAGTAAGAGGTTATGTAGAACAAGTTTGTAGCGAGGCTTTTGGGGGTTTCTTAGAAGAGCACCCCAAAGATGCTGAACAAATTATTAATAAATGCCTATTATCAGCCCAAGCCCGAGTAGCCGCTAGAACAGCCCGCAGCGCTATTTTGCGAAAAAGCGCCCTTGAAGGTGCTACTCTGCCAGGCAAACTAGCCGACTGTTCTAGCCGTAAAGCAGAAGAATGTGAATTATTTATTGTCGAAGGAGATAGCGCTGGCGGCAGCGCTAAACAAGGGCGGGATCGACGTTTTCAGGCTATTTTACCTCTCCGCGGAAAAATACTTAATGTTGAACGCGCTAGACTAAATAAAATGCTAGAAAATAATGAAATAAAAAACATAGTCATCGCTCTTGGCACTAATATTGATGACCAGTTTGATATTACTAAATTACGCTATCACCGTATTATTATTATGACCGATGCCGATGTAGATGGTGCTCATATTAGAACCCTGCTACTTACTCTATTTTTTAGACACTTTAATCCTTTAGTAACTGGAGGCTATCTTTATATTGCTCAACCACCACTTTACCAAATTAAAAAAGGTAATTCTGCTTCATACGCCTACTCCGATGAAGAAAAAAATAAAATTATCCACGAGCTGGGTAGCACCAATGATGATATTTTAGATGATGAAACAGCTGAATCAGAAATTGAAACAGATAATACGGTACCAAGCCCCAATAAAACTTCAGTCCGCCTCCATATTCAACGTTATAAAGGATTAGGAGAGATGAACCCAGAACAATTATGGCAAACCACAATGAAACCTGAAAGCAGAATCTTAAAACAAGTCACAGTAGAAGATGCCGCTATAGCTAATGAAATTTTTGAGATGCTAATGGGCAACGAGGTAATGCCTCGCAAAAATTTTATTCAAACCCACGCCAGTAAGGTGGTCAATTTGGATATCTAATTCTCTATTGAGCGAGCTGTAAAATAATTTTATCAGTCCCCGGCACCTTTTTTAATAAATGAGGTTGCCAAATAATTTTATAAGTTAACAGCCCTGGCTGTTTAGATAAATAGTCTTCCAACTCTTCACGTGTAAGGCCAATTAGGGCTCGTTTATCAATTAATTCTTCGGCCTGGGTAGCTACTATGCTGACGGCATAATTAACATTTAGTTCGGCATAATGCTCTTGTGGCTGCCATTTACTTAGTTGATAAACCACCGTGGACTCATCAATAGTAAATTGACTATCTGCTTGCTCCTTAATTAGATCCACCATGGTTTGAAAATCAAAAATAGCAGCTCCTGCGGTGGCTTTAACTGTAACAGTAAATTCACTCTTAGCATCACCAGCCTGCCCATCACTCTTCACTTCCCACACATTATCATCAAGCCAATAGGCAATGGTCTCATCTTGAGCCTCTTGTGATATAAGGGCCTTGACCTGTTCAGCTGCTCCTTCTTTAGCTTGAACTATAGCCTGTTCCAGGTCAGAATCCAAAATAATAGATTCAATATTGCTTTGAAAAACAATGGGCTCTTCAGCTATGGCGTAAATTTTATCTTGTAGCCCAGACCATAAGCCGGGAATTGTAAATTTAGTATTGGCTCCAACAGCGTTCTCTGGCTTTACTTGGTCAGCATAAACTTCTGCTTTTATCTCTCCACCGGCTGGTACTGTCACAAAATTTTTTAACCGATAAAGCACTCCGCCGCTGGTTAATAATCTAGTAGTAGCTACCAATGGTTGATCCTTGCCTGTTTTATTCACTAATCTAACCTGGCCAGTTAATTTGCCCTCTCCTGGCAGCTGCTTCTTACCAGTAGCCCTAAATGTCTCCCGATATTCTGTAGATTGTTCAATAAATTTGGCAGGCAAATAACCACTAGGCACCGGAGTAATATCAGTTAAATAAATGGTGGTATTTTGTTTCTGTTGACTGACTGCTGGATACAAAATAATTTTAACTTTAATGAATGAATAATAAAACATGACCATTATTACAAAACCAATAAGAATTATGAAAAAGATAGCTAAATTACGATATAAACGACTTGGCAATTGGTGATTATCAGATAAATCTGGCAATTCTAATGGTTTTGACGATATATCAACATCCTCGCTCTCTGGGGATACAGTCTGAATCTCTTCACTTTTAGGTTCTACCTCGCGAGCCGCTTGCCAAACCGCAAACTCTTCTTCACTAACTAGCGGCTGATTAGTAACTACCACAACTTTAGGTTTGGGCGATCCTGGCTTACGGGTTTTAGATTTAGCCTTATTGGGCATACTCCTTTTTGGAGAAGATTTAGATGGCCGGCCCAATGGTCTAGCCTTAGGAGGGCGACCCGCCGATCTTCTTGCCCCACCTCCCTTAGATTTAAGAGATATTGATGTTTTTTGCGGAGACATAAAAATAAATTTAAAATATTATTCCTATTATAACTAAAATTTGACAACTTCGGCAAATTCAGCTTGAAGTTCAGCCGATAACTCCGGCCCACACTCTACCTGAACCCCCGTAGCTATTTTCTGTTTCGCTCCATTAATAAGGACCTCCAGATAAACCTGGTGCGGTCCAGGATGATGTAATAAAACTTCTTTTAATTTTATAAGCTGCCCTTGACTTATGGGCCGTTGCAAGATTAAATTAACTGCTTCTGGTGATTTAAGAGTTGCATCTGACGATCTTACCTTATGGGGTATTGATTTTACTGCTAAAAACCCCGGCTTCATACTTTTTAACCTGCCGACTGATTGGCGAAAAGAGTTTAAATCGGCGCTTAGGTTATCTAAATTCAAAACGATAGCCTTATCAACTACAACTTTCCGTTCATTATCTTTGTCAGAAATCTTACCTCGGCAAAGTATCGGCCGGCCTTCTTGCCACACATCACGGGTAGTTTCTAATAATTTAGGAAAGACAATAACCTCCAGACTGCCAGTATCATCTTCTATCTTGACAAACAGCATAGATTGATTTTCTCGAGTAATAACCTTCTTGCTACTAATTATCATGCCACCAATATTTACTACCTCCCCATGCGTTTTAGCTGCCAAATCTTTAAGGGGCACTATAATTGACTTAAGTTCCCGACGATAATCTATAAAAGGATGCTCAGTAATATACATGCCCAACAATTCCCGCTCCCAGCTTAATTTAACCTGGCGATCAGCTGGTGGTGCCGGTTTTAAAGATAAAGGCAAATCTTCTAAGCCATCAACTCCTGCAAATAAACTGTGTTGTCCGTTTAGACTATTCTGGTTCACCTCCTTATTATATTTTAATAAAATATCAATATTTTCTAAAAGCTGACCCCGGTCTAACCAACTATCAAAAGCGCCAGCTTTTATTAGGCTTTCTAAAGATTTACGATTTAAATCTTTATCATTAATGCGGCGTAAAAAATCACTCATATCCCGATAGGGTCCACCACGTTTACGCTCATCTTTAATAACTTTAGCTATATGTCCTCCCACATTTTTAATCGCTAAAAGACCAAAACGAATAGTGGGATGGTCCACTAATTTTTCATCAACAACTGTAAAAGAATCAAAGGACTGATTAATGTCAGGAGGGCGAACCTCAATACCCATGCGACTGCATTCTTCAATTTCAATAGCCACGCGGTCGCTATTCTGTTGATCAGCCGCCAACAAAGCCGCCATAAAAGCTGTTGGATAATTAGCTTTCAAATAGGCTGTCTCATAAGCTACCATCGCGTAACAAGCAGCGTGAGACCGATTAAAACCATAACCAGCAAACGGTTCAATAAAAGAAAAAATCTTCTGAGCTAGAGTCTGACTAATACCGTTAGCTATGCAACCAGCAATAAATTTCTCTTTCTGTTCAGCTAATAATTTAGAAATTTTCTTTCCTACAGCTTTACGCAAAACATCGGCTTGACCCATAGTAAAACCAGCTAAACTTCGGGCAATTTCCATCACTTGTTCTTGATAAATTGCCACCCCATAAGTCTTTGACAATACTGGCTCTAATTTAGGATGCAAATATGATAATTTCTTTTGGCCATGCTTACCAGCTATATAATCAGGAATCCACTCCATTGGGCCAGGCCGATAAAGCGCCACCATAGCTATAATATCCTCTAGGTTAGTCGGCTTCAAATCCCGTAAATACCTTTTCATGCCTGATGATTCAAATTGAAATACTCCGGTAGTTTCTCCTTTCTGAAATAATTCAAAGGTCCGCTCGTCGTCTAAAGGAATTTTATTAATATTGATTGCCACTCCCTTGGTAGCTTTAATAATTTTTAGAGTTGATTCAATAATGGTTAAATTTTTCAACCCCAAAAAATCCATTTTAAGCAGGCCTAAATCTTCTATGGGGTGTAAAGAATATTGACAAACAATGGTCTTGTCAGTAGAAGAGGCATATTGGATGGGCGTATATTCAGTAAGCAATTCTTTGGTAATTAAAACTCCGCAAGCATGGGTGGAAACATGGCGCGCGCTGCCTTCAAGTCTTTGAGCATAATCTAAAATCTGCTTGGCTTGAGGGCTTTCTTTGTAAATCTGCCGCAGTTCACTTACCTGTTCTAAAGCTTCAGGCAGTTTCATAAACATCGGCACCATTTTGGCTAATTTATCACAAAAATCATAACTTACTCCTAAAACCCGTCCGACATCACGAATAGCCGCCCGCGCTGCCATAGTACCGAAAGTAATAATTTGCGATACATGATCACGACCATATTTTTCAGCCACATAATTAATAACCTCATCTCGCCTGGTGTCTGCAAAATCAGTATCAATATCGGGCATGGATACACGCTCAGGATTTAAAAAACGTTCAAAGAGTAGGTCATAGGCTATAGGGCAAAGTTCGGTAATACCAATTAAATAACAAACCAGAGAGCCAGCTGCGCTACCGCGGCCTGGACCAACAACAATATTCTGATTCTTGGCCCAATTAATAAAATCAGCCACAATTAAAAAATAATCAGGAAAACCCATTTTATCAATAATCCCTAATTCATACTCCAACCTTTCCCGATAAACAGCGTCAATTTCATCATAAGTTTTCCCATAACGCTTTACTAACCCCTCTAAACATAACTGCCGTAAATAACTTTGCGCTGTAAACCCTTGGGGCACATCAAAATGCGGCAGCAATACCTCGTCCATTTTTAACTCTAAATTACATGCTTCAGCAATTTTCACAGTATTACTTATGGCCTCAGGAGTATCTATAAAAGCTTGAGCCATATCTTCTGGGGAGCGGAACGAATAATCATCGCTTAGCATATTCATACGGCCACTATCTTGCTTTTTGTGTTTAGTCTGCAAACATAAAAGAACATCCTGCACTTCACGATCTTGAGCCCGTAAATAATGAACATCGTTAGTGGCAACTATTGGAATGCCTGTCTCTCTAGACAACCGAATAAGTTCTTGATTGGCTGACACTTGATCGGGCAAATTAGGATGGGCTTGGAGTTCTAAATAATAATTACCTTCGCCAAATAATGTATTATGAGCTAGGGCTCGCTCTTTGGCTTGGCTATATTTACCAGCTAAAATTAACCGAGGGATTTCTCCGGAAAGACAAGCGCTTAAAGCGATTAGGCCCTCGCTATATTCTTCTAAACATTCCCAATCAATGCGAGGTTTATAATAAAAACCCTCCAGGTGGCCAATACTTACTAGCTTTAATAAATTGTGATAACCTATATCATTTTTAGCTAATAAAATTAAGTGGTAACTTCGCTCTATTTGGCTACGTTTATCATAACGCGAAGTAGGGGCCACATAAAATTCTACTCCAATAATTGGCTTAATACCGGCCTTACGACATTTTTGGTAAAACTCAATTGCCCCATACATAACTCCATGGTCAGTTAAAGCAATAGCTGGGGCATTATGCTCCTTAGCTATATCTATAAGCTCATCAATCTTACCTACTCCATCAAGTAAAGAATAATGGCTATGAACATGGAGATGGACAAAAGTCGGTTGAGGCATGGGGGTTAATAATTATAATCAGGATAGCTCCAGTATAACAAAAACCACCCCGCTTGTCATCTACACTTTTCTTGAATAAAAACAGACTCAAGCTGTTAAAATTTGCCAATATTCTTGAGCGATTTTCTCCCAACTAAATTGCTGCGCCCATTCTAAACCATTATGAGATAATTCCTTAGCCAACTCTTCATTTAATAAAATTTGCTCTATGCTTCGAGCTAGAGCGTTAACATCAACAGGATCAATTAAAATAGCAGCTCCGTCTCCCACCTCGGGCAAGGCAGTAACTGCTGAAGTAATAACTGGCCGGCCACAGGCCATGGCCTCCAGAACTGGCAAACCAAAGCCTTCGTAAAAAGAAGGGTAAACTACAACACTAGCTAAATTACATAAAGCCGGTAAATCATCGGCCGGCAAATAACCAAGCCACACTATAGCCTCCCGATAAGGCGACTCCTGCCACGCTTTTCTAGCCAATCCTTGACGCCAGCCATGGCCGCCAACAATAATTAATGGACAATCAAAACTTGGCCTTCTCTGACGAAAAATATTATAGGCTTCAATAAGGCTAACTAAATTTTTACGAGGCTCACAAGTAGCAAGAGACAAAATAAATCGTGAGGGTAAATTATATTTATGACGACAATCCACTACTTGCTGGTTATCACTGGCTAAGGGCTGAAATTGCCGCCCTACAGCCGAATAAATAACAGTGACTTTATTTTCTGGTACTCCTAATAAATTTATTATATCTCGTCTTGTGCTCTCAGAAATAGCTACTATTTTATTAACTTTATTGGCCAGTCGATTCAAGTGGAGACTAGCATGCCAAAAACGACGACGCCAAGAAAAAAATTCAGGCTGACGGAGAAATGATAAATCATGAATAGTCAATACTGCCGGCGTTGTACCGCTAAGCGGCGTAAAATTAAAATGCGGCAATAACCAAATATCAGCAGGACAATATTTGTCTAGCTTGGGTTGATCTATTAGCCAAGCGGTGGCATTGATTAACTTATTAGGACATTGAAGTGGATACCAGCAAACATTAGGCCTCTCGCCCAGCCACTGCCATTGTCGCGGTTTTTGTTGCCAACTACTATAAAACAGCAGCCATTCTACCTCAGGATGGGCCTTAGTTAAGGCATTAATCAATAAACCCACATATTCAGGTATGCCGCTGACCTCTTTAGCCAAAAGTGGCCGAGCATCTACCGCCACTTTCATATATTACTTACCTCTAAAATCATTTAAAGCTCGCTCCACAAAATCTCGAAATTGGGCTTCAAAATGTTGTCGAGAAAACTGCTCAGCCTGATAGCGAATTACTGAAGTATCAAAAGATAACTGTTCAAAACGGTGCAGGGCTTCTGTTAAAGACTCTTTAGTTTGCTCCTGGAAAAAAACCCCGGTCTTTCCATCAACTACCGTCTCCAGGGCTCCACCCCGGCCATAAGCAATAACTGGCCGACCGCAGGCCATTGTTTCTACCACAGTAATGCCAAAATCTTCTTCTTGAGGATTTAAAAAGGCTCGACAATGTTGATAAAGCTCAGCCTTTTCACTATCACTAACTCGACCTAAAAATTCAATATTATAAGCCCCTTTGGCCATCTTCTTTAATCTAGACAAATCTATGCCCTCGCCAAAAATCTTAAGTGGCCAACCTAGCTCTCGAAAAACTTCTACTACTAAATCAAAACGTTTATAGGTTACTACTCGGCCACCAATTAAAAAATACTTACCTTCACCCTCGCCTACCTTAAAATTATCTACCTCTACTGGTGGATAAATTACTTCGCTCTGGCGCTTATAATATTTCTTAATACGCTTTTGTACTAATTGAGAATTGGCCACAAAATAATCTACTCGGCTAGCTGCCTGATAATCCCACACTCGTAAATAATTAAGGCAAAGAGAAACAATCTTTTTAAGAAACTTATTATATTTAAGCTCAGCGATATATCGATGGGTATAATCCCACAGATATCTGGTTGGAGTATGACAATAGCAAATATGTGGTACGTCAATACCAGTAATTACTCCCTTAGCGAAGGCACTGGCATCAGAAATCACGAGATCATAATCTGTAAGGTCAAAAAATTCTACTGCCAACGGCATCCATGGTAAAAACCATTGGTAATGCTTAACGCCGCCAGGGACGCGCTGGATGAAGGAGGTTTTAATTACCCGACCAGAAAAATATTGATCTGCCTGCCGCTTCTCATAAAGCAAAGTATAAATATCGGCCGATGGATACATCTCTGCCAATACCCTCAACACTTGCTCAGCGCCACCATCTTGAGCTAAATGATCATGCACTAATGCCACCCTCATAATTACTCCACTTGCCGATGACGAAAAACAGCCATCGGAGTTCTTAATAAAATACTAATATCTTTAGCTAGCGACCAATTCTCAATATAATAAACATCTAATTTAACTTCCTCCTCAAAACTTAGATCTGATCTGCCAGATACCTGGGCGAGCCCCGTAATACCAGGTTTTATTGTTAATACCTTCTTATGGCGCTGCTCATATTTAGCTACTTCTTCCGGTAGATGAGGCCGCGGTCCTACTAAGCTCATCGAACCAATAAAAACTAGAAAAAATTCTGGCAGTTCATCAATGCTAAAACGGCGGATAAATTTACCCACCCGTGTTACTCGTGGGTCGTCTTTAATTTTAACCATAGGTCCATCACTGCGAATATTACGATCGGCTAAAACTGTATAGCGCAAGCTATCAGTACCGGGTACCATGGAACGAAATTTGAAATAACGAAATTTACGACCACCCTGCCCAATACGATATAATGGCGAACCATCATCCCGGTGACTAAAAAAAACTGGGCCGGATGAATCCAATTTAATGGCTATTGTGGTTAGTAAATAAAGCGGACTAAATAAAATAATAAAAAGGGTAGAAAAAATAATATCAAAAAGCCGTTTAGCAATTCTTCCCCAGCCGTCTAGGGGGGTTTTTTTAACTTCTACCACCGGAATACCAGCAATTTCATCAACTTCAGTCTTTAAAATCTTGGTATCTAATAAATCAGCAATATATTTATAAACTAAGTGATGCTCTTCGGCAAAATCATATAACCTAATAACTTCGGCCTTACTTAAATTAGGGTCAGCTTGAATAATTTCATCTACTGGCTTAATTTTTAAATACTCTTCCAATTCTTGAGCTGTTTCAAGATTAAAATTATCATAGTGCTTTACCACCTGATAACCATGATGACGATGACTAAACCATTCTTTTATAAGCTTATCTGCCGAAGCGCCACTCCCCACGATCACTACTCGATGCACCCCAATACCGTATCGATATAAATATCTTTGCAACCATCGTACTAACAGACGAGCCGCGCTAACATACACCCACGCCAAAGCACAACCCACTAAAATAATAAATCGGGAAGAAAACCATTCCCGAAAAAAGAAAATATAAATAACAATAAAACCAAAACCAGCCAGACAAGCAAAAAATACACGTCTTAATTCATCAAACCACTTAATGGGACGTACTTGATATAAATTTGCTAAAGCAAAAATTACCAGCCAAATCAAGGCCACTAATAATAAAGAATATAAAAAATCTTTATATGGTAAATTATAAATAATGGGCCGAACACCGGTAGCAACATCGCTAATCCGCAAATAATAGGCCGAGATGCCGGCCAAAACAATCATTATAAAATCAATCGGTAACAAAATAAAAGAAAAAAATAATTCACTACGTTTCATAAAAATAATTTTAGACCAGCCATCAGCTATAAGCCGGATTCTGTATTCCATAACAATGGAACGGCAGTTATTTATCTTGGCCCTTAATTACTTAAGAGCTCCTGCGAACCACTTGGTCTAACAGATAAACTGTTAGTTTGTTCTTGCTCCAGATAGGGTTTACCACACCTGGCCATTGCTGGCCAGTGACAGCTGTAGCTACGGCAAGCGCAACACCAGCTGACTTTTCACCTTTGACGACCTAGTCGCTAGTATAGTCTCTGTGGCACTTTCCCTACATTAGTCTTACAACTAATGCGGCGGGTATTACCCGTTATCACGACCGGATACGAGATATCCGGGGAGTCCGGACTTTCCTCTGTTTATTACTAAACAGCAACTGCCCGCTGACTGACTGGTCTAAAGGTATTATACCCCCATAATTTCATTAGTCAAATCCAAACAATACCCCCATTTTAATTCCATGGAATTAAACTCTTTGTGGGCAATAATGAGCCGCATTAGTGGACACAACAGGATTTGAACCTGTGACCTTACGGATGTGAACCGTACGCTCTAACCAACTGAGCTATGTGTCCCGCTATTCCCTATTCACCCCCTGGTTCATGGCTTGATTAGCTAAACGGTCAGCCTCTTTATTTAAATTCCGGGAAATATAATTAAAACTAACATGTTTAAAATGAGAAATCAAATTTAATACTTGGCCAAATAATGGCTTAAGGTCGGGATGTTTAACCTTATATTCGCCTCGCAGTTGTCTGACTACCAGTTCACTATCTAACCGACACTCTAGCTCTTCTACGCCCAAAGCCCTGGCTTCTTCTAACGCTAATATTAAAGCCCTATATTCCGCCTGATTATTAGTGGTTATTCCTAAAAATTTAGACCATTCTCCCACTGTTTCACCCTTTTTTGTCTTTAAAACCACGCCAATACCAGCTGGACCGGGATTGCCTCGCGCCCCTCCGTCAGTATAACTAACTAAACTTTGATGAACAAATTTTTTAGTCATATAATTTACTCTCTAATTATCTGCCCGGTGCAAATCGATAATCTTTAACTGTGGTTCCGCATGACTATTATACCGATTAATCTCTAAATTATACACTATATTAACGATTTGGCCAGGACGCAAATCACTATAATTTTCAGCTTGTCTAAAAGCCAACGCCCAATAATTACCAAAACACAATTTAAGGTGCTGTTGGCTGATGCCGGCGGTATTAATATCGTCAATTACCTCATGATAAGCTACAAATTTCGGTTCAGGATTGCCTTGACCAAATGGCGCTAATTTTTCTATCCACTCGGCAATACTCATATCTATAGCGTCAACAGGTAACTCAGCATCAATAAGTAGTTTAGGCTGTAAATCTAGCTTGGCTAATTTTTTAACAGCTAATTTTTTAATATCAATTAAAAAATTAGGCAGCTGTTGAACCTTTAAATTAAAACCACAGGCGCCAGCATGACCTCCATAACGATCTAGATCACTGGCTACTTCTTCTAATAATGCAATAAGGCTAAAATTTTCCACATTACTGCGACCTGAGCCTTTATATCCCTGTTCACTTTTAGTAATTACTAAAACTGGTTTCCCTGTTTTCTCGGCTAATCGCCCAGCCACTAAACCAATAATACCCTCCGGCCAAGGATCCTGACGCGGACTAATAAATACCAATAAACTATCATCGGCTTGTAATTCTAACAATTCACTAAAACAAAAATCTATAATCTCTTGGGTTTTTTGCTGACGCTCATTGTTTTTTTGATTCAAATCATCGGCTATCTGGGCAGCTTCGTCTCGGTCCTTGGTAGTTAATAAACGATAGGCTGAATTAGCATGATCCAGCCGGCCAGCTACATTAATCCGTGGTGCTAATTGCCAACTAATATTCCATTCATTAATATCTCCACTAATTTGCGCCACTCGCGCTAATTCTTTCAGACCTATCCGCGGGCTGGTACTAGTATTCATCATTTCAATACCCTCTTTAACTAATTGACGATTTTCCATTAGCAGTGGCACGCAATCAGCAATGGTGCCCAAGGCGACTAAATCTAAGGAGCGACGTTCTAATATCTTTTTCTGATTATCTGAGAGAGTAGACCGCTCTAATATGGCCTGCACTAATTTATAAGCCACCCCTACACCGGCTAAAAACTTACACGGATATTTCTCTCTAGCCATGGTTGAATTAATAATCAGACAATCTGGCCATTCCGTTGGCTCAGGAGACTCTCGATGATGGTCAGTAACAATAACCTCTAGCCCTTTCTTCTGAGCATAAGCAACCTCCTGTTTATTGCGAATACCAGTATCTACAGTAATTATAAGCTTAGCGCCAAGATCAGCTAATTCATCAATGGCCATAGTATTAAGCCCATAGCCCTCAGTTACCCGATCAGGCAACCAGATCCTCGTTTTAGCTTTAAGGATAGCTAGGGTCTCTAATAAAATGGTGCTTGCAGTAACACCATCCGCATCATAATCGCCATAAACTACAATTAAATTACCAGCTTTAATATGTTTAACAATCACTTCCACCGCTAAAGATAATTGGCTAAAATCTTTTAGATCAGCCGAGAATGATTCCAGACCCAAGAATTGACGAATTTCTGCTACTTTATCTAATCCACGATTATGTAAAATTTGCTCAATAATAAAGGGCAAATTTAATTCTGCTAGCTCAGAATTACTCTTCTTTAAACTAGGTGCTACTTGCCACTGGCGGGGGGACGCCATAAGAATAGATTAGAAACCAATAGCCACTGTCCAGACCACCATAGAAATAACCACTATAGTACTAATAATAATCCAGACAGCATTAATGATGCGCCGTTTAGTAATTTTCTTCTTTTTTTTCTTGCTCATATAAATTAATGTTTTAATAATTTCACAAAGACTTCACTAGGAATATCAACTTGCCCTCGCCCCAGGGCCATCATCTTCTTTTTGCCCTGTCGCTGTTTTTCTAATAATTTCCGCTTCCGAGTAACATCACCGCCATATAATTTAGCTGTTACATCTTTACGCAAAGCTGAGATTCTTTCGGCGGCAATTATTTGACCGCCAATCACTGCTTGTAATTTTATCACGAACATCTCCCGCGGCAAAGACTCTTTTAAGGTAGTAACAATTTCTTTACCTCTTTTAAAGGCCTCATCACGATAAACAATAGTGGCTAATGGTTCAACTATATGATCGGCTACCATAATATCTAACCGTACTACTTCAGCTCGACGATAATCTAACATTTCATAATTAATTGATCCATACCCCGAAGTCAGACTTTTGAGCTTATCATAAAAATCCGTTAAAATCATACTAAGCGGCATCTCATAATGTAAAATTACTCTGGTTTCGTCAAGATATTCAGTATTGCGATAAACCCCCCTTTTTTCTTGGGCTAATTTCATTACCGCTCCCAGATAATTTTTAGGAGTTATGATATCCAATCTAATCCATGGTTCTTCTATGTGATCAATTTCTGCGCCACTCGGCAATTGCTGAGGACTGCGAATAACCTCTGGCTCATCACCATTTCGGCGATATATTTTATAAGCTACGCTGGGAACAGTTACTATAAGATCAAGATTAAACTCCCGCCTTAATCTCTCCTGAAAAATCTCTAAATGTAGCAAACCCAAAAAACCACAGCGAAAGCCATACCCTAATGCCTGTGACTGTTCAGGTTCATAAACTAAAGCGGCATCATTTAATTTAAGACGACCCATTGCCTCCCGCAAATTCTCAAAAGCATCACCCTCTTTAGGAAAAACACCAGCAAAGACCATCGGTTTAACCTCAGTGTATCCTTTAAGGGGTATAATCTTCTGGGCTTCTTTTTCTAGGGTAAGAGTATCACCTACACGGCATTCGCTTACTTCATGAAAATTAGTTACCACATAACCGATTTCTCCCGCCTGTAACTCTCGACTTTTATGATAATTAGGGTCAAAAAAACCAACCTCGAGGGCTTCGCTAACCGCTCCCGTTGCCAATAATTTAATCTTCTCACCTTGATGAATTACACCATCAAACACTCGAATATAGGCCACTACGCCACGATATTTATCGTAATTAGAGTCAAAAATTAAAGCCCGTAAAGGTTTGCTTTCTTCCCCGGCCGGCGCTGGCACAACTTTAATAATTCGATCTAATATCTCTATCACTCCTTCTCCTGTTTTAGCAGAAATACAAATAATTTCTTCAGATGAATAGCCTAGCAATTTGATAATTTCTCCTTTAGTCTTTTCTACCTCAGCTGCCGGTAAATCTATTTTATTAATTACTGGAATAATAACTAAGTTCTGCTCAATAGCTAAATATAAATTAGCCAAAGTCTGAGCTTGAATGCCCTGAGTAGCATCAACTAATAAAATAGCTCCCTCTACTGCCGCCAAACTACGAGATACCTCATAGCTAAAATCTACATGACCAGGGGTGTCAATTAAATTAAGTTCATAACCTCGATACTTTAACCTGACTGGCGTAAGCTTAATAGTAATCCCCCGCTCTCGCTCTAAGTCCAGGCGGTCCAATATTTGATTAGTCATCTTGCGCGGCTCAATAGTCCCGGTAAGCTCCAATAAGCGATCAGCTAGGGTGGACTTGCCATGGTCAATATGGGCAATAATACAAAAATTACGGATATTCTTCATACCC
>JAKJDQ010000007.1 GCA_022705845.1 Patescibacteria group bacterium
AATGGCGGATAGGCCATATTGCCTATAATCCTAAATTAGCTAAGCCACCCATGTCTTGCATTTTTTGAGCCATAAGTCGCTGGGTTTTTTTAATAGCATCATTTACTACATCTTTGCAGGTGTTGGCCATTTCTTCTTTGCTTAGGTCTTTATTGATTTTTACAGATAATACTTCCATATTGCCATTCATCTCTATAACTACTCCGTTTTTCTCAGCAGTAACTTTTTCAGTTGCTAGGGCGCTTTGCATGGTTTTGGCCTGGTCACGCAAATCTTTGAATTGTTTTAATTTATTAAACATAAGGTTAGTTGTTATTCGGCCTCTGAGCCGCTTTTTTCTAAATTTTTAAAATTAACAGTATTTTCATCAAAATATAAAATTACTTTACCAGTGGGACCATTGCGGTGTTTAGCAATATGAATTTCTGCCACATGACGTTCAAAATCATTTAAGCTATCAATATCATAGTTGCGGTCGGCGGCTTTGCGGTAAATGAACATCACTACATCGGCGTCTTGTTCAATAGAACCCGACTCTCTAAGGTGGGCTAACTTAGGAATAGCTGGCTTAGTCTGCTCTACGGCGCGGGATAGTTGGGATAAGGCAACTACCGGAACATTAAGTTCACGAGCCAGTCCTTTAAGAGAACGAGTAATTTCTGCTACTTCCTGGACTCTATTATCGCTCCTCTGGCTTCGTCCCTCCATTAATTGAAGATAATCTATAATAACTAAATCTAATCCATGCTCAGATTGCAGGCGGCGGCATTTAGTACGAATTTCCATGACATTACAATTGGGTGAGTCATCAATATAAATAGAGGAGTCGGCTAAGGCCCCCATGGCATAGCTAATGCGGCCGAAATCATCATCTTCTTCACGGTCGGAGAGCTGTCCGGTCCGCATTTTCCAAAGACTGACATTGGCTTCAGCGCAAATGAGGCGATCTACTAATTGTTCTTTGCTCATTTCCAGAGAAAAAATACCTACTTTAGCCCGATTTTTTATGGCAGTTTGTCTGGCTAAATCCATAGCCAATGATGTTTTTCCTACGCTAGGACGGGACGCTAGAATAACTAAGTCTGATTTTTGTAAACCAGAGAGGAGTTTATCTAAGTCAATGAAGCCGGTGGGCAGGCCTCGTAAACGGCCGCTTTGTTTATGCAATTCATCAATTCGGTTAAAAGCTTCAGGGAGTAGGTTACTAATTGGTTGGAAAGATTGTTTAAGATATTGATGAGAGACGCTGAACAATGTTTGTTCAGCTTGATCTAGAACTTGGTCCAGATCGTCATCTTCATTATACCCCAATTCATGTATGGTTGAGGCGGCAGTAATAAGGCGGCGAAGAGTTGATTTATGCTTAATAATTTCAGCATAACTTACTACATTAGCTGCAGTAGCTACGCTCTGCAATAGACTGGTAAGATAACTGCGACCCCCAACGGTGTCTAGCTGATTTTTAGTTTTAAGTTTGTCGGCCAGATTTACTAAATCAATTGGTTCATGGTCCTGGTAAAGGGCCATCATGGCTCCAAAAATAAGACCATTGATATCATTATAAAAATCGTCAGGTTGAATGATATCGACAACTTTCACAATAGCGGTTTTATCAATAAGAAGACAACCGAGAAGCGAGATTTCAGCTTCTTGATTCTGGGGGGGCATTTTAATCGTTTGATCGGCCTTATTCATAATTAAATAATTTATGAGAATATTGTTTATATTATCATACAAGCCAAATGACTTTTTGTCTAGGTGCAGTATAGGTCTATTTAATGCTGGAGTTGGATATGTTATAATACTTTTATGGTTCTGTTTATAATTTTTTATTTGACGCTATGTGGCGTCGTATATTTTATCTTATAGGATTTTGGCTATTATTATTTTTAAGTCCAGTATCAGCTAATAACTTACCCGATTATGATAGTGATGGGGTACCTGATCAGGATGAAATTAATATTTATAGCACTGATCCTTATAGTCGAGACACTGACAAAGATGGTTATAGCGATCGTGAGGAATTGTTAGCTGGTTTTTCACCTCATAATCCTAAACCAGTTAGTTTAGCGGACAATGATCAGGATGGTGACGGTTTAAGTGATTTTTGGGAGTTACGTTTTAGAACTAATTTAATTGTAGCTGATACTGACGGTGATGGGATAAATGATGGCCAAGAAATTGAGGCAGCCACCAACCCGCGGGAGGCTGGTAAGGCCAAACTGCCCATGAGACTAGATATTATTTTAAGTCGGCAGGAATTGACTTATTGGTTAGATGGCGTTAAATTTAAGCAGTTTCCAGTCTCGACTGGTAAGCCCGGAACGCCAACGCCTAAAGGACATTTTACGGTTGTTAATAAATATCCTAAGGCTTGGTCAAAACCATTCGGTTTATGGATGCCTTATTGGTTAGGATTAGACCACGGCCAATTTGGTATTCATGAGTTACCCATTTGGCCCAATGGCTATCGGGAAGGAGCCGATCATCTAGGCAAGCCAGTATCGCATGGTTGTATTAGGTTAGGTATTGGACCAGCGAAATATCTTTATGATAGAGTAGATATAGGAACTGAAGTGAATATTTATTACTAAATAGATTAATAAATTATATATGTTATATAGTGAAAAAGTAATAGATCATTTTCAGCATCCACGCAACCAGGGTGTTTTAGATAAACCGAGTGCGGTGGGACAAGTAGGCAATCCGGTGTGTGGCGACATTATGAAAATTTATCTGCAAATCAATAATGGAATTATTGAAGATATTAAGTTTGAAACCCTGGGCTGCGCTGCGGCTATTGCTGTTTCTTCAGCTTTAACTGAATTAGTAAAAGGCAAGACGCTAGATGAGGCTTATAAAATAACTAAAGATAAAATAGTTAATGATTTAGGGGGATTGCCGCCAGCAAAGATCCATTGTTCGATGTTAGGTGTTGATGCCTTGCATGCGGCGATTGATAATTATCGCCAAAAAACGAAAGGTGCTGTAAAATAATCATACTAATAAAGTATTATTAACTAATGATTAAATATTTATGATAGATACTAAACAAATAAGTTGGTGGCCCGAATTAGAAAAGATTATTGAGCAAGAAATTCGGCCTAGTTTACAGTTAGATGGGGGAGATATCCGGTTAGTCGATTTTAATCCACTAACTGGAGTTTTAAGTGTGGAGTTTCAAGGACACTGTGCTCATTGTCCGATGATGGAATTTACCCTTAAAGAGGGAGTTGAGGCTGAGCTTATTTCTAGATTACCTGATATTAAACAAGTAGCAGTAGTTTAATTTTATGAAAGTTTATTTAGATTATAGCGCAACAACGCCAGTTGACCCGGCAGTTTATAGGGCGATGAAGCCTTATTTTAGCCAAGTTTTTGGTAATCCGGCCTCTCTTCATAGTTATGGCCAAGCAGCTCAGGCGGCGGTGGATCAATCACGTCAGGTAGTAGCAGACTTTTTAGGTGCTCAGCCCCAAGAAATAATTTTTACTTCAGGGGCTACTGAGTCAGATAATTTAGCTATTATGGGACTTATTGCTGGTTTGAAAGCTGATAATTTTTCGGTCAGGCCTCATATTATTGTGTCTAGTATTGAACACGATGCAGTGCGTCAGCCAGCTCGTCAACTAGAACAATTAGGGATAGAGGTTAGCTGGCTGCCAGTTAATAGTCGGGGCATAGTTGAAGTTAGTAGTGTAGAGAGATTAATTAAACCCAACACTATTTTAGTTTCCGTAATTTATGTTAATAGTGAAACTGGAGCTAGGCAACCCATTAGAGAAATTGGAGAATTGCTAAAAAAAATTAATAAGACTCGTGAAGCAGCACAGCCTCATATAGGTACTGATTCGGCACGACGGCTACCTCATATTTATTTTCATACTGATGCCACTCAAGCTATTAACTATTTTGATTGTCATGTAGACCATCTCCATTGTGATTTGCTGAGTTTTTCCGGACATAAAATTTATGGTCCTAAGGGTATCGGGGTATTATATTCTCGATCAGGGACACCGCTTAAATCGATCCAGCTAGGTGGCCATCAGGAAAACAATCGTCGTAGCGGCACTCTTAATGTACCCGGTATTGTGGGATTATCTAAGGCGCTAGAATTAGTTGCTGACCAGCAAGTAGAGGAAATTAAACGCATCAGTGGTTTGCGTCAGCGTCTAGTTGATGGCCTTATTCACCAAGTGCCCGGGGTGGTTGTTAATACTGATTTATCACAAGCCAGTCCAGCCCATGCTCATATTTCTATCATGAGGGTGGAGGGGGAATCAGTGCTTTTGGCTTTAGATTTAGTGGGTATTGCTGTTTCTACTGGTTCAGCTTGTGCTGCTGGCAACCTAGAAGCGTCTAGCACCTTGCTAGCTATGGGTATTACACCTGAGATATCACATTATAGTTTAAGATTTTCCTTGGGAAGATGGACCACTTCAGCTGAAATTGATTACGTTCTTGAACAATTGCCGCCCATCGTACAGCGGCTGAGCCATTTATCTGCTAATTTGACGATATGATATTATGAAGTTATTTCTATCTAAAATTATTAATTATTTTTATATAACAGGTCAAACCTGGCAAGTAGTCTGGTTAGATATATGGCATGAATGGATCGGGCGGATTATGGTTATTATTAATGGAATTTTATGGCTAGGTAGTTGGGTTATGGCTAGTGTATTATATTTTTTAGGGGGTAGTAAATTATTGATTCTCCATTATAATGTTCACTTCGGCATTGATTTTATAGGCCGTCCAGCCATGATTTACTGGTTGCCGTTAGGCTTAACTGTGGCTATAGCTTTAAATAGTTTTCTGCCGTTGGTTCATTATTCCGCCCCAAGACAATTGCGTCTGGTAATTTTAATTGGTACTTTGTTAGTGTCAACTTTGGTTAATGTGGCCTTAGGCAGTTTATTATTCATTAATTTTTATTAATTGTATGACAGATTTTTATATCATTCGGTTGCTATTATTATCAGCAGGAGCTTTTATTTTTACCATAGCCTGGACGCCGTTATTAACTAATTTTTTATATCGTCATAAATTGGGCAAGACTATTCGCAATAATGGTTCTACTCCGATATTTTCTAAATTACATGCTACTAAAAGTGGCACACCAACCATGGGCGGAGTGTTAATTTGGGTAACCACCCTTATCTTTGCCCTAGGACTAGCCTTAATTCAGTGGTTATGGCCTGATTTTTGGCTAGGAAAGCTTAGTTTTTTAAGTCGTAGCCAAACTTATTTACCCTTGGGTATTTTAGTTTTAGTTGCTTTAGTGGGCCTGTTTGATGATTGGCTAGATGTTCGCGGGCTAGGTACAAAAGGTGGCGGAGGATTAACAGTAAAGGCTAGGTTATTAATTTATACCGGAATTGCTTTGGTAGGGGCTTTGTGGTTTTATTTTAAATTAGACTGGGACACTTTTCATGTTCCTTTTTTGGGTAATTTTAATTTAGGATGGTGGTATATTCCAGTTTTTATTATAGTCATAGTTAGTACTGCTTTTTCAGTTAATGAAACGGATGGTCTTGATGGCTTAGCTGGCGGTACTTTACTTGGGAGTTTTATGGTTTATGGTGTATTGTCTTTTTTAACCGGACGTTATGACCTAGCGGCTTTTTGTGGAGTAATTAGTGGTGCTTTGTTGGCCTTTTTGTGGTTTAATATTAATCCAGCCCGTTTTTATATGGGAGATACTGGCTCAATGAGCCTGGGCATTACTTTGGGAGTAATAGCTATGTTGACTAATACAGCTTTAATTTTGCCGATTATTGGCTTGATTTTTGTAATTGAATCTTTGTCAGTGATTATCCAGGTTTTATCTAAAAAAATACGCCATGGCCGTAAAGTTTTTCTTTCAGCCCCCATTCATCATCACCTTGAAGCCAAGGGATGGTCTGAACCAAAAATAGTAATGCGCTTTTGGGTTATTGCTGCTGTTAGCGGGGCTTTGGGTGTTTGTTTATTCTTACTGGATCATAGCTGGTAAGTTAAAGTCATGATGCGTTCTAGCTCTAAAAAAAATGTAACAGTGGTAAAAAATCGCCCACCAGTCAAAGGGAAGCCTAGTCTAGTTCATCATCGTCCTGATCGTTTTTTAACGATTGGAGTTATATTACTATGTTGTATAGGGCTTTTTTGTTTGGCCAGTGCTTCGTCAGTAGTGGCTTATACTAGTTATGGAGATGCTTATTATTGGGTAAAAAAGCAGTTATTTTCTTTAATTATTGGCGGTCTGGGATTTTATGTTTTAAGCCGCATTAATTATCATCGCTGGCAAAAATTAGGAGGTTTCATTTTATTAGTTACTATTGCTTTTTTGCTTACCATATTTACACCCTTGGCTAAAGAACGAGCCGGTTCCGTGGCGTGGCTTAATATCTTTGGTTTTTCTCTTCAGCCGTCTGAATTTGTAAAACTATCGCTGACTTTGTATTTATCTGCTTTGATGGCTAGATTAGCCCTTAGTCAAGAAGAAGGAGAAAAAAAACGATTAAATATAATCTTTTGGTTGGTGCTTATGGCGGTTAGTGTTTTAATTTTAGCTCAACCAGACTTGGGAACTTTGGTTATCATCGTAGCTACCAGTATTTTGATTTATTTGGTGGGCGGTGGTAACCGAAAATGGGTAATTTATATATCATTATTGGGGCTGATAATGTTTACCGCTTATATATTTATTAAGGGTGGGTATCAGAAAGATCGTTTTTTGTGCGTGCTAAAGCCCGGCTATAGTCCAGATAAAAGTTGTTATCAGGTAAATCAGTCTCTTATTGCCGTGGGTTCAGGTGGTTTTTGGGGACGGGGACTGGGAGAGAGCCGGCAGAAGTATCTTTATCTGCCAGAAGTGCAAAACGATTTTATTTTTGCTGTTATTGCTGAAGAGCTAGGGTGGTGGTTTTCTTTAATTCTTTTGGGTCTTTATTATTTAATTTTTTATCGCGGCTATATGGTGGCTCGGTCGGCGCCAGACCGATATGGTCAAATTTTAGCTATTGGACTTAGCGGGGGTTTATTAATCCAAGTTCTTATTAATCTGGGAGGTATTCTTAATCTTTTACCTATGACCGGGGTTACTTTGCCGCTCATAAGCTATGGCGGCAGTTCGCTTATTGCTGTATTGTTGAGTCTGGGTATTTTAGCAAATATCTCTAGTCAGACCGATTTATCCTATAAAAGTTAAATCCATGAATTATCGTAAAGGGAATGATAAATTAGTAATATTAACTGGCGGTGGAACGGCTGGCTCAGTAACACCATTATTAGCTATAGCAGAAATTATTAGCAATAACGATAAAGAGGTTCATTTTATATGGTTGGGAACAGCCAAGGGGCCAGAACGTCAGTTGGTAGAGGAGGTCAAGATACCATTTGTGGCTGTGGCTGCCGGTAAATTACGTCGTTATTGGTCTTGGCACAATATTGTTGACATTATTAAAATAATTGGCGGATTTTTCCAAGGAGAATATTTGTTGATAAAATATCGGCCTAAACTAGTAGTAAGCGCTGGCAGTTTTGTTAGTGTACCCATAGCTTGGGCGGCTAAAATTTTAGGCATTCCTTTAATAATTGAACAGTTAGATTATCGTCCTGGTTTAGCTAATAAATTAATGGCCAAGGCGGCGGATTGTATTGTGGTAACCTTTGCTAAGTCACTTCAAGATTATGGATCTAAGGCTGTCTGGCTGGGTGCGCCAGTTAGTCCTGAGCTGGCGGTTATGTCTGATGATATAACTTTATTGCCCTGGAAGATCAGCCAGCAACGGCCAGTGGTTTTAATTATGGGCGGTGGAACCGGCGCACTAGCCTTAAATGAAGCAGTATATCGGGAAGTAGACAAATTAACTCAGCTAGCTGACATCATTCATATAACGGGCAGGGGTAAGGGGCAGATAATAAAACAGGAGGGTTATTTTTCGGCTGAGTTCTTAAACCATCGGCAAATAATGACTGCCTATAAATTAGCAGACATAGTGGTAGCACGAGCTGGGCTAGGGACAATGATTGAGCTGGCAGCCCTAGCTAAACCTAGTATTTTAGTACCCCTGCCAGATTCCCATCAACTGGATAATGCTAAGGTGGCAGCTCAAGGCGAGGCAGCTATTATGCTCCAAGAAGAAGACCTAGTGAATGGTGGGCTTATAAAGACTATTGAGGATTTATTGTTAGATAGTCATAAACAAAATGAGCTAGGCCATAATTGGTCTAAAGTTATTAAAGTGGCTCAAGAGGCAGAAATTTTGGAAGTTTTTAAAAAGTATTTTTAATATGGATTGGTCTTCAGTTAAAAAAATTTATTTTATTGGTATTAAGGGCGTAGGCATGACAATGCTGGCTCAATTTTTGCATAGTCGTGGCTATGAGGTAGTGGGCAGCGATATAGCTGATACCTTTATGACTGATTCAGTTTTGATAACTGAGGGTATTCGTATCTTGCCAGGGTTTAGCCCCAACGAAGATTTATGTTCTGCTGATTTGGTGATTTATTCTACGGCATATACTTTAAACAATCCAGAAGTGGCCTGGGCCTTAAGTAATCGGCCAACCATAACCTATGCTGAGGCTTTGGGAGATATTTTTAATCAATATTATGGAATCGCTGTTGCCGGTTCTCACGGCAAGACTACTGTCTCGGCCTGGCTAGGTTTTATTTTATGGCAGAGTGGTTTATCCCCCAATGTTCTAGTGGGATCTAATGTTCCACAATTTCAGGGCTCTTCGGTGGTAGGTAAGTCCAGCCTAATGGTGGCTGAGGCTGATGAATACCAAAACAAATTACGCTATTTACAGCCTAAGATGGTGCTATTAAATAATATTGACTACGACCATGTAGATTTTTATCCAACCATTGCCGATTATGAGCAAGCTTTTATTGATTTTATCAAAAAAATTCCGATTGACGGTTATTTAATTGTTAATTATGATGATCCAATAGTACGTCGTTTAGCTTCAGTTCATTGTCGGGGCCAGCTAGTAAGCTATGCCCTAAATTATGAGGCTGATTATGTGGCTTATGGACTGCAGCTAACTAATGGACGGCAGTACTTTAAGGTTAAATTAAGGGTTGATGAAGAGCAAGGTCCAATTCATGAAAAAATGAGCAAATTGGCCGTGGAGAATCATGGAGATTTAGGAGATTTTAGTACAGTTCTTTTGGGTCAACACAATATTAGCAATAGTTTAGCTGTTTTAGCCGCCAGTGTAGAGTTGGGGGTACCGCTTTATAAAATTAGGGAAGGGCTAGCTAAATTTTTAGGAGTAAGCCGTCGGTTAGAAATATTGGGTAATTTTAGGGGGGCTGTGATTATAGATGATTATGCTCATCATCCTACAGAAATTAAGGCTAGTCTTCAGGCTCTGCGAGAACGCTATCCAGACGCTAAGATAAGAGTTTTTTTTCATCCGCATACTTTTAGTCGGACTGCTACTTTTTTAGATGATTTTGCTCTTAGTTTTATGGCGGCTGACGAGGTTGGTGTTTTACAAATTTATGGTTCAGCTAGAGAAAAACAAGGGACTGTTTCTGGCCAAGATTTGGCTAAAAAAATTTTTTTACGACGACAGGCGGCTGGTTTAAAAAATGAAGTGCCATATTTTTTAACCATGGAAAAGCTTGTTGAATTTTTAAGACAGTCTGCTGACGAAGGTCAAGTTATAGTTTTAATGGGGGCAGGGGATATATTTAGGGTGGGTCAAGCGCTCCTGTCACCACAATAATAATATGAATGAGCCATTAGCTATTCAGCAAAATATTCCTTTAGCGCCGTATACAACTTATAAAATTGGCGGACCGGCCCAGTTTTTTATCCGTCTTTCTTCCCTTGAGGAATTATTTCTAGTAGTGGACTGGGCTAAAGAGAGAGGATTGCCTTTAAGAATTTTAGGAGGTGGTAGCAACTTGCTTATTAGCGATAAAGGGGTTAATGGTTTGGTTATTGCTCTAACAGCTCATGGGCCAGTTTTTTCAGAAGCTGGGGTTAAGGTTGGTGCTGGCTATGGCCTTAGTAAATTAGTTAGTGATTGTGTGGCGCGAGGACTGCAAGGGCTAGAATGGGCCGCTGGTATTCCTGGCCAAGTAGGTGGTGCAGTACGGGGCAATGCTGGAGCTTTTGGTGGATGGATAGCCAACAATATTAATATAGTTGAGGTTTATAATACTCAAACTAATAAACTGGAAATTTTTAATAAGGCGGATTGCCATTTTGGTTACCGTGATAGTCTTTTTAAAAAACGGCCGGAATTATTAATTTGGTCGGTTAGCTTTAGTTTAATTTCGACGGACCGTGCATCTTTAGAAAGTATAGCTGAAGACCATCGCCGTTATCGACGAGAACACCACCCTACTTTTCCTAGCGCTGGTTGTGTGTTTAAAAATGTACCAGTCGATGAAGTAGCGGAACAGGCGCCAGAATTGTGGTCAGCCGCCCAGCTTGCTCGAGCAGTCAATGGTCAGGAGGTGGCAGCTGGTTTTATTATTGCCCAAGCTAATCTTGCTGGTTATGCAGTGGGGCCAATGCAGGTAAGTACCCAGCACTCTAATTTTTTAATTAATCGAGGAGGAGCTACAGCCCAGGAAGCTCATCAATTGATCAGTTATATTCAGAGAACTATTAAACAACGGTATCACTTAGAGCTTATTCCAGAATTGGCCTTTTGGGAGTGATAAAAATTGATTTTTTAAGCGCATTTGCTATACTCAAAATAGGTTACTCGCCAGTTTTATTATCGTCTAAATTTTTTATTTAATGCTTATCAAACGTATTGCCATTGATCTGGGTACTACCTATACTTTAGTCCACCTACCTAAAAAAGGAATTGTGGTTAATGAGCCTAGCGTAGTAGCAGTATCAATGACGGACAAAAAAATTTTAGCAGTAGGCAATGAAGCAAAAGACATGTTAGGTCGTACCCCTGATAGTATTATGGCTATAAGGCCATTAAAAGATGGAGTAATCGCCGACTATCATACTACAGAAATAATGCTTCGCTATTTTATCAATAAAGCCTTGGGTGGTATTCATTTATTTAGGCCTGAGGTGATGGTGGCCGTGCCGGCTAGTATTACTTCTACTGAGAGGCGGGCGGTTGTTGATGCTACTTTAGCGGCAGGCGCTCGGGCGGCTTATTTAATTAAAGAGCCAGTCGCCGCGGCTATTGGTGCCGATATTCCAGTAGGGTCAGCGTCAGGCCATATGATTATTGATGTTGGTGGCGGTACAGCAGAAATGGCGGTAATTTCTTTAGGGGGTGTTGTGACGGCTATATCAGTAAGAGTAGGTGGCAATAAAATTGATTTATCCATAATTGAATATGTCCGTCGTAAATATAATTTAGCTATTGGCGAAAGGACAGCTGAAGAGATTAAAATTGGAGTTGGTAGCGCCCTTTATTTAACAGATAAATTATTTATGGAAATTAAAGGGCGGGATATTTTAACTGGGTTACCCAAGATTATTACTATTTCTTCTGATGATGTTACTGAGGCTATTCAGCATGAGCTGGAGGCTATTGTCGGGGCGGCTAAAAATATTTTACGGGAGACACCTCCCGAGCTAGCTGCTGATATTATGAGTAAGGGGGCAGTGTTAAGTGGGGGAACTGCTTTGTTAAGAAATTTAGATCAATTGATATCTAGGACCACCGATGTGCCGGTTATTATGGCTGAAGATCCTTGGGCTTCTGTAGTCAAAGGCACGGGTATGGCTTTAGAGAATTTAGACAGCTATAAACGGTCTATTTTTGCTACCAGATAATATGATTATTGGTATTGATGCTTCACGAGCTAATCGTGACCATAAAACTGGAGTAGAGTGGTATGCCTACTATATTATTAAAAATTTAGTAGAGATGGATCATGATAATGATTATATTCTATATAGTGATAAACCGCTTAAGGATGATTTGGCGAGGTTATGTAGGGAGCATTCTAATTGTAAAGAGATGGTGTTGCATTGGCCATTTAGACGTTTTTGGACACTAGGTCGATTAAGTTGGGAGATGGTTATGAGACCGCCCGATGTTTTATTTGTACCGGCCCATACCTTACCTTTGTTTTCAAGGGCTAAAATGGTCAATACCATTCATGATGTTGCTTTTATGATTTATCCTCAATTTTATAGCCATTATGAGCGGCTTCATCTTCGATGGTCTACTAGGTTTGCATTGTCGCGAGCTGAACAGATTATTACAGTATCTAATTTTACTAAACAAGAGATATTCCGCTATTTTTTAATGGCCCAAGAAGACAAGATCTCGGTAGTTTATCATGGTTATGATAAGGCGTTATATCATCCCGTTGTTGATAGGACAGCGGATAGCCGGATACTAGATTATTATCGTTTAGAGAAACCATATTTTATATATATTGGCCGGCTGGAAAGCAAAAAAAATATCGTTGGTCTTCTTAATGCTTTTCGTAATTTTTGCCAAGCAAGACCTAATGATAAAACCATGTTAGTATTAGCCGGTCAACGGAGCCACGATTATGCCCCCATTAATAATTTATTAGCCGACCCTATCATTAAAGGGCGAGCCAAAGAGCTAGGATGGGTGCCGGAGCAAGATTTGCCGGTTTTATTACGGCAGTCTATGGCCTTTATTTATCCTTCGTGGTATGAGGGTTTTGGTTTACCAGTAATCCAGTCTATGGCTTGCGGTGTGCCAGTTTTAGCTAGTCGAGTTGGCTCATTGCCAGAAATTGGAGCTCACGCTGCGCTTTATTTTGACCCAGCCGATCAAGATGAACTTTTAGATAAAATGAAGCAGTTAGCCGATGATGCTGTCTTACGTCGTCAATTATCTCAAGCCGGTCTTAGGCGAGCCGTTAAGTTTAGTTGGTCTCAAGCGGCAGCTCAAACTTTAGAGATATTAAAGAAAAGTCATGACTCGCCTTAATTTAATAAATATTCAAAATAAAATATTTAGTAGCCTTATTATTTTTATACTGGCCCTATTTATTGGCAGTAAGGCTGAGGCTAATGAATTATACAAAATAGCCTTATCACCGTCGGATAGTCATTATAATAATCAATGGTATCTCACCAAAATTAAAGCCCCTATTGCTTGGGAGGAACAAAGAGAAAGCCCGGATATTGTTATTGCTATCATTGATTCGGGGGTCCAGATTGATCATCCTGACCTTAAAGATAATATTTGGATTAATAATCGTGAGATACCTAATAACCAAAAAGATGACGACGGTAATGGTTTTATTGATGATGTTAACGGTTGGGATTTTGTTAATAATGTTCCAGATCCTAATCCTAAATTTCAACCTGGCTTTACCGAAGAGGGTGTGTTTCATGGAACAATTATTGCTGGTGTCGCTGCCGCTATGGGTAATAATGCGGCAGGAGTAGCGGGGGTCACTTGGCGGGCTCAAATTATGCCCCTTAAGGCTTTAGATGATCGAGGATTAGGAGATACTTTTAGAATTATTCAGGCCATTGATTATGCCATTAATAATGGAGCTGATATTATTAATTTAAGTTTTGTTGGCTATAATTATAGTCAGAGTTTAGCTGAGGCCATAGAAAGAGCATATAAAGCTGGAGTAATTGTTGTAGCCGCAGCCGGCAATGAAGAATCAGGGGGCTATGGCCATTCTTTGGATAAATTGCCGATGTATCCAGCTTGTCTTGATGGAGGTAAGAATATGGTTATTGGTGTAGCCTCTACCGATGCCTTAGATCAAAAGACTAAATTTTCTAGCTATGGTGCTCGTTGCGTAGATATCGCGGCACCAGGGGTGAGTATTTTTAGTACCGTGGTTTATAGCCCTAATCAACAAATTAATGGTCGGTTGCTCAATAAATATTATGATGGTTATTGGTCAGGGACCTCAGTGTCAGTGGCAATGGTTAGTGGTGCATTAGCTTTAATTATGGAGAAAAATCCTAGTTTAAAACGAGATCAAGTAGTTCAAGTTTTATTAAATAATGCTGACGATATAACCCGGCTGAATATGGATTATTTGGGTCAATTAGGGAGAGGGCGGCTTAATATTGCCTCCGCTATTAATGATGCCTCCTTACAATTATCTAATAGAGTGAGTCGTTTTTTGGTGGCGCCAGCAAGTTCTAGCAGCCAGCCGGTTAAAATTCTTGATTCTGATAACCACACCATAGGAGAATTTTATGCTTTTGGGACTAATTTTCCTTATGGTTTGAGAGTCGCCAGCGGTGATCTGGATGGTGATGGTGCACCAGAAATAGTGGTAGTGCCCGATGAAAAAGGTCAATCAGCGGTTAAGATCTTTAATTATAAAGGTAAATTAGTGGGACAGTTTATTGCTTTTAGCAAAGACTTTTCAGCTGGCCTTAGAGTGGCTATTGGTAATGTAGACAATGATCGAGCCGGGGAAATTATTGTTGGCACCGGCCATGGAGCCACTAATGAAGTAAGAGTTTTTACCGCTCAAGGAGTATTAAAATATAAGTTTAGGCCTTATGATGCTAATTTTAGGGGTGGTGTTAGTGTGGCCACCGGAGATATTAATGGTGATGGCATAATGGAGATTATTACTGGGGCTGGTAAGGGTGGTGGACCGCATGTACGGATTTTTAATAGTAAAGGACAAGTTTTAGGACAATTTATGGCCTATGAATCAAGCTTTCGTGGAGGCATTGAAGTTTTTGCTGGCAATTTTGACTATGGAGCTAAAGCTAATCGTGATGAAATTGTAGTATCTCCCCGCGCTGGTCGTTTACCCGAGGTGCGAATTTTTGATGGTCGTGCTAAAATGATTTCTAGTTTTCTTGCCTATAATAATAATTTTCAGAAAGGCTTGGCTGTGGCTTTAAGTGATATTGATGGAGATGGGCTAATGGAGATTATGACGGCTGCGGGTCCAGGTGGTGGACCGCATGTACGGGTTTTTGAAGTAGATGGTGAGCTCCGTAAGTCGTGGTATGTGTATAATCCGTTATCTAGCAGTGGGGTTAATATTGCTCCTCTTAATTTAAGTAGACAATTTATTAATTGATAATTATATGGCCGTGCAAAAAATTTTTGATAAAAAAAATGTTTTAGTTACTGGTGGTGCTGGTTTTATTGGTTCGCATTTATGTGATGAACTAATTAAAACTAGCAAGGTTATCTGCATTGATAATTTTTTAGGTGGTAGTGAACGCAACATTGATCATCTTTTAGCTAATCCTGATTTTATTTTTATTCGCCACGACATGAGCGAGCCTTTAGATTTATTAGCCATACCAGAATTAAATCGTTTTAAGGTTAAATTTCAAGGTATCCAGGAGATATATAATTTAGCCTGTCCAATGTCACCCATTGATTTTATGCAGAATCGGATAGCTAGTTTATTAGCCAATTCAGTGGCGGTGATTAATGCTTTAGAAATGGCTAGACAATATCAAGCGAAGTTTATGCATTTTTCTTCTTCAGTGGTATATGGTACTCGTGAAGTACATGGTGGCAATAAAGTAGCGGAAACAGATTTGGGAATAGTGGATCAAATTTCCGAGCGAGCTTGCTATGATGAAGGTAAGCGTTTTGCTGAAACCATAGTTAATACTTATCGAGATTATTATGGTCTGGATGCTAAGATGGTGCGGTTATTTCGAATTTATGGTCCACGAATGCCGATTAATCAAGGCCACATGATTCCTGACTTTGTAGTTAATGCTTTAGATAATAAGGATCTAGTTATTAATGGTGATGAAAATTTTACCTCATCTTTATGCTATGTGTCTGATGCTATTGATGGTGTTTTAAAGCTAATGCAAAGCGAACTAGCTGGTCCAGTAAACATTGGGTCGGAGATTAATGTTAAGCTTACTGAGGTGGCAGAAAAAATTATTCAAAAAACCAGATCATCATCTAAAATTATCCATGGAGACAGGTTGTTATTTATGACGGAACTTAATTTACCGGACACTACGCTAGCTCGAGAGCAGCTTAGCTGGATGCCTATAGTTAATCTAGACCATGGATTAGATAAGACCATAGCAGATTTAAGGTCTAGCAAGACCATAAAAGAATTACCGACTAATTGGTAAATTATGAAAGTAGTCTGTGTCATACCAGCACGGAATGAAGCGAAAACTATTTGTAATGTTGTACAGGAAGTTAAAAAATATGTTGATGAGGTCATCGTGGTTGATGATGGCTCAGAAGATGAGACTTGGAGTTTGGCAAGATCGGCTGGCGCTATTGTTTTGGTTCATATTATTAATCGGGGACAGGGTGCGGCTTTAAGGACGGGGACAATATATGCCTTAAATATTGGTGCTGATATTATTGTTCATTTTGATGCTGATGGTCAATTTGCCGCTCAGGATATTCCCCAGGTTATCGCCCCCATAATTCAAGGACAAGTAGAGGCCGTATTTGGTTCTAGATTTTTAAGGGAGGAGAATAATATTCCATTTTTAAAAAAGAGGATTGTACTGCCACTGGCTCGTTTATTTAATTTAGTGTTTTTAGGAGTGCGGGTACGTGATCCGCAAAATGGTTTTCGGGCTTTATCTGCCAAAGCAGCGCGTCAATTAAATTGGCGGCAAGATAAAATGGCCCATTGTTCAGAGATTTTATGGCTTACTCGGCTGGCAAAAATTAAATATCAAGAAGTGGGGGTAACGGTCCATTATAATAATTTTGGACAAAAAATGTCTGGTGGCTGGAAGATTATCGGTGATTTATTTTTAGGGCGTTTTCTTAAATAATTTTATTATATGTTGCAAAAAGTTTTGGCTTTAATTATTATTGTTTTTTTTCTGGCTAAGCTATTATGGCAACAGCATGAGCGGCGATTATCGTGGACAGAATTTTTTTTCTGGCTAATTTTCTGGCTACTTTCGGCTATAGCTATTTTAATGTTAGACGATGTTGATAAATTAGTAGCAAGGTTAGGCTTCTCGGGGAGTGGAATCGACGTTTTGCTTTATGTCGGCTTTGCTCTTTTGCTGTATCTTGTTTTTCGTTTGCGTTTAAGGCTAGAAAAAATAGACCGCCAATTAACTACTTTAGTGAGCTTAATAGCTCAGCAAAAGCCCTTAGAACCAATTCAGAATAATAAAACAGAAAGTAAAAAATAACCAATGAAGATTGTCCATTTAGTCTGCACCTTTCCCCCTTATCAGGGAGGAATGGGCAATAGTGTAAAAGAGATGGTGGAGAGATTGGCCCTAGCTGACCCTTCGGCTGATATTACTATAGTTTGTCCTGACTATGGCCCACAGGAAGTAGCACTATTGAGTGATTTATATTTAGTAAGGTATAGTCATAGCTGGCTACGATTTGGCAATGCCGCGATTATTAAGGGTCTAGAGAAGATATGGCAGTCAGCAGATATAGTACATTTGCATTATCCATTTTATGGGACAGATGCCTTGGCCTGGCATCTTAAAAAGAAATATCCTCATACTAGGTTAGTTATTCATTACCACATGGATTCGCGGGCTGGCGGTTGGAAAGGGTGGATATTTAAAATTTGGCAGAAATTATTTTTAAAGAGATTACTTACCCAAGCCGAAGCCATTACTTGTGCCTCCTTAGATTATTGGCGCCATTCATCGGCTGGCCGTATAAATGGTTTAGATGATAAATTGTTTATTGTACCATTTACCGTAGATACTAATCTTTTTCAGCCACGTCCTAAGGATCAAGAACTGCTAAAAGGCTATGGCCTTAAAAGCGGAGTGCCTATTATTTTAATAGTAGGAGGACTAGACAGAGCCCATTATTTTAAAGGGGTGCCAGTATTATTGTCAGCCTTAGCTAAAGTGAAAACTACGGCTGGGGCAGATTATTGCCAGGGCATTATTGTTGGAGAGGGTAATTTGCGAGATAAGTATTATAAAATGGCTCAAACGTTGGGTTTAGCTCAAGACATTGTTTTTATTGGCAAGGTTGAACAGAATAAATTGCCAGCTATTTATAATTTAGCTGATTTATTTGTTTTACCTTCAATCAATAGTTGTGAGGCTTTTGGTTTAGTGCTTTTAGAAGCAATGGCGAGCGGTCTGCCATGCCTAGCGTCTAACCTACCAGGTGTTAGACAGGTCATTGATCCGCCACATAATGGCCTTTTAATTGAGCCCAATAATGTAGATGACCTAGCTGATAAAATTCATCAATTGTTGGCGGACGATTTAACATTAAAAAGAATGGCTCAAGCAAGTCGGCAAAGAGCGATTGAGTATTTTTCCAGCTCAGCCCCTAGTTCCCTAGTAAAAATTTATCATAAAATAATGGAGCAACAGTAAAAAAGTGATTATGAAAATTTTATTAGCTAATAATGTTTTTTATCCTTATGAGCGGGGAGGAGCCGAAGAAGTGGTGCGTTACTTGGCTGAATCTTGGTCTGAAGCAGGCCACAGAGTGATAGTAGCGGCCTTGGCTCCTGGGGGGCATAAGATCAACGAAATAAAGAATCAATCTAGTTTATACCAGACAGTTTATTGGTCTAGTAATTATTACAACTTATCTAATATATCCCAGTGGCGGAGGTTTATATGGCATTTACCTGATTGGCTAGGTTTTAGGAACTATTTTAGGTGGCGGAAAATTTTAAAAAAGTTTAAACCAGACATAGTAGTGCTAAATAATTTAACCGGCCTAGGCTTTCAAGTCCATCATCTGTGCTGCCGCTTAGGCATCCCCAGTGTTCAAGTAGTTCATGATGTCCAGTATCTTCAGCCTAGTGGTTTATTGCTTTTAGGGAAAGAAGAGGCGTTAGTTAATAACTGGCTAGCAAGGGGTTATAAAACTTTAACAGAATACTGGCTAAAACCGGCTAAGGTTTTAATTAGTCCCTCTCAGTGGCTTATGGATTTTTATCAACATCATAATTGGTTAAAAGATAATTGTTGGCTAAAATTAGGTAATCCCCTAAAAATACATTTATCCTCAGCCTATCGACTACCCAATCAATTACGTCAGGCACTTTTTGTTGGTCAGCTCACGTCAGCCAAGGGCATTGATTGGCTAGCGGGACAATGGTCAGATTTTAACAAATTATTATTAGCAGCCGGGCTTCCTGAAGCTAGTTTAACGATTATTGGTGATGGGCCGCTGTTGCCTTATTTAAGCCGTGAAGCCAGTTTAGATAACCACTTACGTTTAATGGGTCGCTTAGAACATGATATGGTGCTTGATCAATTAAAAATGGCGGATGTATTAATAGTGCCTTCTTTTTGTTACGAAAACTGGCCAACCATTCTTTTAGAAGCAGCATCTTCGGGTTCTTTGGCTGTGGTGGTTAGCCATGGAGGAGCTAAAGAATTAGCCGAGGCCCTTGGCTATCTAACCTTTGAAGCTGGTAATTTAAACAGTCTTTTTAATGCTTGGTCACAATTATCATTAGCCGCAGCTAAATTAACTTATTGGCCGGCAGGGGAAGGAGTTGAGCTGATGACGCCTAATGATTATCTTACTAAAATTTTACAAAATATTAGTTAGAGATTTTTATAGACAAAAATAATAATTGCCCCATTGGCTATTTTTATTATTTCATCAGCTTCAGCAGCTGCTTCCTCGGCTAATTTTTCAAATCCATACCAATAGTCATTAAGCACAAAATAAGCTTGATGGACGCCGGCTAGTTTGGCAGCCTCAGCAATGGTCTGCCGTGAGGGATAATCATTGACCATTTTTAAATAATAGGGATAGAGAACACCCGAGGTGGGTATGGGGTAATAGAAAATATCATCTTGAAGATAACGTTGATGTTTTCCGGTATAAAAACCATATTGAGCCAGGGCAGCAGCGCTAACTTGCTGATTAGCCAATACAATATAGTCGTCGTTAGCTTGATTTTCAATTATTTGTACTGCCAGAAAATCGGTTTGGCTGGTAGATAAGCCTTGAGCATGAGAATAGCGGTCATCTCGGGGATAGGTGAGATAGAGGCTAAAAATTATTAAGGCAGTAAGGGCAATAATAATTGGCCAGATTATTTTTTTATAATGACTATCTAGCCATTTTTTAGCTAATAAACCGAAGGCCATAAATGCAGCCGGTAAATTAATAATTATGGCTAGCCATGAGAATCTAGCTAAATAATTATAGCGTTCATAGTCAATCACGAAATCAAAGGGGATCAAGCTTGTAAAAATTATAGCTATAATTAAAGATAGGTTGAGAGATTTAAGAATTGAGGTCCAAACAGTTTTATTGTTTCTTAATAAATACCAGCCGGTTAAAATAAGTATTATGGCAACTATTGGTTGCCAGGCTTGCCATCCATAAATTAAATTAAGGAGCCAGTGTTCCTGATTGGGCCATAAATGAGAAAATGTAAAAACATGGTTTAAGCTAGCAAGAAAAGTATTAATTGGCGGTTTTCCTAATTGCCATTTTTTAGTGTGTTGCCAATTTGTTAGCCACAAGGAAAGGGGGAGAACTAATGCTGTTAGAGCCACTGCTAACCACTTAATAATTTTTTGCCAATGTTGTCGGATTTGAGGTAGACTGCTTAGTAGGGCAATAGTTATGGCTGGTAAACCAGCAAGGGGGTGGCAGGCTAAACTAGCTAAAGCTGAAGACCAAATAAGAAGAGGGGATTTATTAGGCCAGGTGGCGGCCATAATAGTAATAACAAGCAAGAAATAAGCACAATTTTGTGGGACAGTAACAATGAATATGGGCCAGCTAAATATTGGCCATAGCCAAGTAGCTAAACGGCCAACTTGTTCTGAGCGGTGATTTTGTTTAAACCACTCAATGATAAACCATGGCAGGAAGCAAGCCACTAAGAGGGGTAGAAGCCAGCGCTCAATGGAGCTAATAGCTAGACCAGTTAAATGATGAATAGTAATAACTAATGAATATTGGCCTAAATAATATGGTGTTTTGGGACTAATTTGGCCTTGAGCAACAATGGTTTTTTCGGCGGCTTGGTGAATAAAGGGGTCAAAGCCATAAGCCGTAGAATATAGGCAGCTGGCTATTCCGTAAATTAATAGCCACCAGGCGATAATTGTGAGAGTGGATATTTTTTTATTAGCCTTAATGGTTATTAAACCAGCAATAGCAATCAGCCAGCAACTTAGCCAAAAGTATCGATTAACTTGAGTCCATGGAGACAGGAGGGGCAGGGTGGTCCTTTGCCTTAACAGGTAGATGATGGTTATTACTATAGCTATAAGTATCAACCAACTTATTTTAGAACTTGGGTGGCTAAGAGATATTTTTGTTTTGCTTTGTGGCTGTTTTCGGTATATAATAAATAGGGTTAGGGCTGTTAATGCCAGAGTAGTTATTTGTCCTAACCAATTTAAGCCATAGAACCAGTAAACAATTGTTCCCCAAAGACTGATTAAGTTAATAATCAATAAAATTGTTGACGGTTGTTTGAAATATGTTAATATTTTCATGATGAAATTACTAAAACTCAATAAATCCTCTATTATTAGCGCTTTTCTAATTATCGTCGGGGGTTTGTTTTTCGTGGGCACTAGTGCTTATCCATATTGTATCCAGCGGCCTGGTTTTGTCAAATGGTCTTCGCCGGATGAAACTGCTAATTATTATTTTAGCAAATTATGGGCTGAAACTGGTAGTCTTATAGCCAAAAGCCCAATTAATGTCCCTGAGGGGGTTCTTGTTCGACCGCGCAGTTTTAGGGTGGTTGATGACACTTTACGTCCGGTAAGTTTTGTGGGTTTGCCCTTGCTCTATGGTTCTTTAGCGCGGTTGTCTTCTGTTGATATTTTACCATATTTAACTCCCTTTTTCGCCATGTTGGGCCTATGGGCTTTTTTTAGTATAATGCGCCGACTTTTTAGTTTGCCTACAGCTATTATTGGGACCACCCTCGCTGCAACCTTCCCGGTTTATTGGTATTTCAGTGCTAAAAGCATGTTCCACAATGTTTTGTTTGTGTCTTGTGGTCTGATGGCCTGGTATTGCGGCTTACGGGCCTTAGATAAATTACGATTGGCGCGTCGTCGCTCAGTTAGCAGCCCCTTAGCTCTTATATTGCTAGCTCTTTCGGGGTTGGCTTTGGGTTGGGCCATAGCGACGCGTACTTCTGAGTTATTATGGTTAGCACCCGTAGTATTAATTTTAATAATAGTTTATTTTAAAGAGATTGGTTGGTACCGTTGGCTCTGGTGGATTGGCTGGTCTTGGATTGGAATGTTGCCGGCCGTTTGTTGGAATATTATTTTGTATGACCATTGGTATGGCGGTGGTTATCCGGCCATGAGCCAATCTGTTGAAACCATTAGTCAAACTAGTTTATCTTTACTAAATTTTCATAATTTAGCTGACAAATTTACAGTTTTATGGCAGACTATTTTTCACTTTGGTTTTTGGCCCGAGCGATCACTGACAATGTTTAAACATTATGTAGTGGAGATGTTTCCTTGGTTAATACCCCTAGTATTGGTTGGTATATTAGTGTTTATTTTTAGCCGCCGGCAGTGGAGTAAGGGTAAGTGGCTTTATTTATTATTGTGGATATTAGTTTCAGTATTTTTAGTACTATATTATGGCAGCTGGCAGTTTAATGATAATCCTGATATTAGTAGATTTACTATTGGCAATTCTTATACTCGCTATTGGTTGCCGTTTTATTTAGGGGCCTTGCCCTGGGCGGCTGAGGGGTTGTGGCGACTGGCTACTTTTTTATTCCGACGCCGTTTGGTCAAACCTATCGTCGCCTTAGCCGTTGTGGGTTTGTGCTGTTGGTCGCTGCACTTTACGGCTGTTGGATCAGAGGAAGGTCTAAAATTTACTGCTGAACGGCAAGTCAGTGATTATGATTTATGGTCTGAAGTTTTATCTAGGACCGAAGATAATAGCATTATTATTACACTTTACCATGATAAATTATTTTTTCCTGAACGTCAGGTTCTTGTAGGTCTTTTTGATAATCATGTTATGAATCGCTATTATGGCAACTTACTTAAAAAATGGCCAGTTTATTATTTTAACTTTCGCTTTTCTGATGATGCCCTAGAATATCTCAATAATCGTCGCTTGCCACCCTTTGGTTATAAATTAGAGAAAATTTTGGATTATAATGAATTTGCTCTATATCGTTTACAATCCATTGAAGAGCAAGCAGTAGATAGTAAGTGATCATTATATGAAACAGAAAAAACAACATCGTAGCACTTCTTTGACCATTGGTATTGACGCACGTCTATATGGCCCTTCGGGCCGGGGGCTGGGGCGTTATATTGAAGAAGTAACCAAGAGAATAGTCGCTCTTGACCCAACAAATAAGTACATTCTTTTTTTAAGCCCTCGGAGCTTTAATGATTGTCATATTGAGCAAGCCAATGTTCAGAAGGTTATTATGCCTCAACGCTGGTACAGCTTGGCGGAACAATTAGTCTGGCCGCGTTTAATTCATTATTATCATCTGGATATGTTGCATGTACCGCATTTTAATGCGCCGCTTATTTGTCCCTGTCCTTTAGTAATTACTATTCATGATCTAATTTTAACTAAATTCCCTAGTCGCCGGTCTAGCACTTTATCACCACTGCTTTATTGGTTTAAAAATTTAGCCTATCGGATAGTTATTTCCCGGGCAGTAAAGCAAGCTAAAATGATTATTACCGTGTCAGAGTTTACAAAGAAAGATATTGTTCAGCAATTCAATGTGCCATCTGAAAAAATTAAGGTTATCTATAATGGCCTTAGCACCACTTCATTAAGCTCACCTTATGACTTTAAGGCTGACAGAGACATACTTTTGCGCTATAATATAAAGGCTCCTTATTTTCTTTATGTCGGGAGCGCTTATCCTCATAAAAATTTAGAGTGGCTGGTTCAATTATTTATAAAATGGTCAGAGGAGCACACTGGTTACCAATTAGTTTTAGTGGGGGAGCACGATTATTTTTATGAACGTCTTATAAGGTTTATTGCTGATTTATCTAAAGGAGAAAGAGTGGGAGATATTATTTGTCCGGGATTTGTGCCTGACGAATCATTAGCCACCTTGTACCGCCAGGCTGCTGTCTATGTTTTTCCTTCACGCTATGAGGGTTTTGGATTACCACCGCTTGAGGCGATGAGCTATGGATGCCCGGTTTTGGCTAGTGATAGTTCGTGTTTGCCGGAAATTTTAGGGTCAGCAGCTGTTTATTTTAAGGACAATGACATGGAGTCAGCCCTGAAAGCTATGGAAAAGATATTACGTAATGAAAATTACCGCCAGCGATTTATTACTTTAGGGTTGGAACAAATAAAAAAATATAATTGGGACGATTGTGCTCGGGAGACTCTAAAAATTTATCAACAAGTTTTATGACTTGGTATTTATAATAAATGAAACAAAAGACTAAACAACACAATAATAATTATAATATTCCCCAATCTGATTTTTTATTAGATTTGCGGCAGCAAATTGTTGATGAGCCCTTAGTGAAAAAGCATCTTAGAAAGAGAAAGAAGCGGCAATTTCATTGGCCAAAGATTTCTAAATTTACTTTACTAGGTAAAAGGGGAGTAAGGGTTAAAATTAAGTGGCCTACCATAAAACGCCCTAGATTATCTATTAAAATTAGTCGGCCGGCCAGTTTACGTCCTCTTTTGCATTTATTGATTATTTTTTTAATTGTTGCCGTGCCCTTTAAATTAATAGTATATATTGAAGATTTACGGGTAACACAGACAAGGGTGGTTAATGCTTCAACTGAAGGGTTAGTTAATCTTGAGGCAGCTGGTCAACTATTGATGAATGAAGATTTTACTTCGGCTAGTAACGAGTTTGTTCAAGCTTCAGCCAGTTTTGCCCAAGCTAAAGAGAATATTTTAGGAGTTCAATCTTGGCTTTGGCAGTTAGCCGCTATAATTCCCAATGAGCAGATTCGTCTGGGAGCCAAGGCCCCATACATTATTGAGGCTGGTGATTTAGCTAGTAAACTAGGTGGAGACTTAACTGTCTTGGTACAGCATGTTGTAGATAAGGCAGGAGATGGCGACCCTTTATTATTAGCTCGTCAAATTAATATAGACAGTAGCCAAGCACTAGCGGATAGTGTGGCTTTGAATAATATCTTAAATAAATTGAAGCCACAGAGTTTACCGGTAAATTACCGCGAGCCATTAGAAAATTGGCAAAGTAAATTGCAAACCCTTAGCAGTTTATTAGAACAAGTACAATTTTGGTCTGCCGCCAGCTTAGATTTATTAGGAGAAAAAATGGACCGCCGTTATTTATTAGTTTTTCAAAATAATGCTGAAGCCCGGGCTACTGGGGGATTTATCGGTAGTTATGCTTTGTTAGATGTTAGTCGTGGCCAAATTAAAAATTTAGAAATACCGGGTGGGGGTAGTTATGATACAAATGGCAATTTGCGTCGGTTTGTTAACCCACCGGCTCCATTAAGACTAGTAAGTACATATTGGAAGTTTTGGGATGCTAATTGGTGGCCGGATTGGCCCACCTCGGCTCGTGAATTAGAATGGTTTTTGCTAGAAAGCAATGGTCCAAGCGTTGATGGGGTTATTGCTTTAACGCCTGATGTTTTAGAAGGTTTATTGACCATTACTGGCCCCATTGATTTGACTAAAGACTATGGTGTTGTTATTACTGCCGATAATTTTCGTCCCTTAGTCCAAGACTATATTGAAAATAAGGTAAG
>JAKJDQ010000027.1 GCA_022705845.1 Patescibacteria group bacterium
TTGAAAGAAGAATTATTCGGCAATCAATCACCTTTGGGAGAGTGGATTAAAATTGGTAATAATAAATTTCAGGTAATTGGGATTATGGAAGAACAGGGCCGGGGTGGCGACAGTAAAATAGATATAGATAAATCAGTGTATATGCCCTTAAAGACCCTGCAGAAGCGGATTTTGGGAGTGGATTATATACTTTATATGGTACATCAGCTTAAAGATCCCAGCAAGGCTGAAGATACTGCCGCCGAAGTCACGTTGTTGCTGCGAGAGCGACACGGCATTGACGATCCAGATAAAGATGATTTCCGTGTTATTACCATGACTGACATGATGGATACTTTAAATACAGTTACTAATACTGTAACTTGGTTGTTGCTGGCTATCGTTGCTATTTCTTTGATCGTCGGCGGTATTGGCATTATGAACATTATGTATGTGACGGTGTCTGAACGTACCCCAGAAATTGGCCTACGCAAGGCTTTGGGGGCGAATTATCATGATATTGTGGAGCAATTTTTAATGGAAGCCATGCTTATTACTATTTGGGGCTTTATTATTGGTACTATCGTTGGTTTATTATTGGCCTGGATATTAAGCATAGTGGCCAGTCATTTCGGCATTGAGTGGAGTTTTATTTTTCCATGGTTAGGTATTGGTACAGCTCTTATTTTTTCTGTGATTTGCGGTCTTTTGTTCGGCCTACGGCCAGCGCAGAAAGCGGCTAAACTTGATCCGGTGGAAGCTTTACGGACTGACTAGTATTTAGAGATAACTAAAAATAGTAATACCACCAAAGCCAGCAAAGAGTAAAAAGATAATAAGCATAATAATTCTTCGTGGCCATCCCGGACGGGTGGATGGTGGTAATAATTTCCAGTTGCCAAGGTTTACAAACCCAATATGGACAAACATTGCTAAGGCATTAATAATTGCCCCAACAGTAATTAGCTGTTTAGGTTCATAAAAATTAAGAAGCAATAAAATAATGCCAAAGATTATTTGTCCCCAAAGAAAGGCATAATAAATTTTAGACAAATTAAGTTTTTTCTCTTTTTTATTTTGTAGTTTAAGTAAAGCAGCATTTTCGGCCATAATGCGGGAGGTGGAATCTAAAACGCCAAGTTGAGTCTGGGCGAGCATTAGGCCTAGAAGTACAAGGAAACTTGAGCCTACCCAGGGAGCGAGAGCTTGTCCAATAAGTTTAGCTTCATTAAAAATAAAGTTAATACCTTCCTGGTTATTATTAAGATCGAAGGCGGTAGTATATGACAAAATCATCAGTAGGGCCATCGCTAAGAACCCCAGAAACCAAAAAATTAATAAGTGTTCTAAGCTTATTTTTTTCCACCATTGACGAAAGCGTTGTAAATTAGTAGGACTAGGCGTAAAGTCAGAGCCTTCTAAATTAATTTCTTGTTCTTGATGAGACTTAAATAATCCGCTTAATTTTTGAGCATATAACCCCATACCATAGCCCTTATCTTTAATATAGAAAGATTGAGACAGATTAAGGTTGCCTCCAGCTCCAGAATAAGCGAAGGCCGCCAAAAAGGTGGCTAAACCAACACCCGATGGTAGCCAGTGATAATTATGTCCTCGGCCAATTAGACCATGGAACAGGGCGAGCCAGTCGGTTTGTGTAGATAAAATAATAGCTAAAATAATCAAACAAGGCACTCCAATTAAAATAATAGTTTTGGTTATTCTTTCTAAAGTATGGTAGACGCTTTGGTTAAGGGTAAGAACTAAGCCAATGGCTAGCAAGATAATCATGGCTAGCCAGCGAAAATCTTTAAGGCCAATAAGGTGACCAAAAATTTGAGCGCTGGCGGCAGCGATTCCCGGGAGAGCCCAGCCAAGAAAAGTCGAGATAATAAACCAATAGGGGAGTCTAGGCCATATTTTAGCTAGGCCAGTAAAGACGCTTTCGCCCTTAACTAGAGCGTAGCGTTCAATTTCCATATTAATAAAATATTGGCAGGTAAGGCCGAGCAAAGCACCCCAGATAATTCCTAGCCCATAATTAGCAGTAAGATAAGGCCATAGAATAATTTCTCCTGAGCCAAGCCCTAAAGCTAAGATAACAAAACTTGGGCCCAGCATTTTAAGGAGAGGAATGGGTTGCGGAAAAGGTTTAGTCGTCATACAATTATAGATAGTATTGTAGCAGAAAAAAATTTAGCTCACAATAATTTAATTTATGTCTGAACCCCTTGCTAGTGTTATGCGGCCCAATAAGTTAGAAGATTTTGTTGGTCAGGAAGATATTGTTGGTCCTGGGTCATTTTTACGGCAAGCCTTAGCTAATAAGCACGTGCCGTCATTATTATTTTGGGGACCGCCAGGCTGTGGTAAAACAACCTTAGCCAAAATTATAGCTTCTGAGTTAGATTCGGAATTTTTTGCTTTATCGGCAGTAACTAGTGGTCTTAAAGAATTACGGCAAGTTATTGATAGAGCTCGCAGCAATCAATTAATGGACAAGAAGACGCTCTTGCTTGTTGATGAAATCCATCGCTGGAATCGTGGCCAGCAAGATGCTTTACTACCCTATGTTGAAAACGGCACCATTATTCTTATTGGCGCTACCACCGAGAATCCTAGTTTTTCGGTTAATGGAGCCTTACTGTCGCGTTGTCAGGTTATTGTTTTTAAGCAACTGTCGGTTGATGATATTATTAAATTATTAGAAAGGGCTCTAAAAGATAAAGAGAGGGGGTTGGGTGGGCGAGTGAAGGCTGATAAAGTTGCCCTAAAACGCATAGCCCATTTGGCTGACGGTGATGCTCGACTGGCTCTCAATTTATTAGAAGCTGCCGCTAAAACTGAGCCAGTAATTAATTTATCTACTATAGATAAGATTAGCCAGCAAATTGTTTTTAATTATAATCAAGTAGGTGATGAACGCTACCATTTAATTTCTGCCCTACACAAGAGCATGCGCGGTCATGATGCTGACGCTGCCCTTTATTGGTTAGCCAGAATGTTAGAGGCTGGTGAGGATCCTTTATATATTGCTCGTCGCCTAGTACGTTTTGCTAGTGAAGATATTGGTTTAGCTAATAATACCGCTTTATTGTTAGCTACTAGTTGTTTTGAGGCCTGTCGGCAAATAGGGTTGCCAGAATGTAAGGTTATTTTAGCTCAGACAGTTATTTATTTAGCTAAATCACCCAAAAGTATTGCGGCTTATGAGGCTTACGGGCGGGCTATGGCCGATGTCCAGCAATTTGGGGCTTTGCCTGTGCCGCTTCATTTACTAAACGCTAGTACTAAATTAGCCAAGGAATTAGGTTATGGTGAGGGTTATAAATATACGCCTAAAGAGGATAGTTCTGATCAAAATTACTGGCCGCAGAAATTATCATCCGGTCATAAGTATTTACCGCGCAAATAATTAGCGAGTGTCACGGATACCCAATATTGGAATAAGTCCAACAGTAAGGCCAATGGCAAGAATCATAAAAATAGTGGGTAAAGAACAAAAGCTTAAAATGATAAAAGCCGTGAAGGAAGCTAATAGCCAGCCCAAAGGACGATTTTGACGATAAAGATTAATGACTGCGGTATCGTGGCTGTCAATTTTTTTATAAAAATAAGATTCTTGCATACTTTCAGCTAGCGCTGCGCCAACTCGGCTGCAAAATAATAGAAATCCCCAGATAAAAGGACTGGCGGTGTTTGTTAAAAATATACCTACCACGGAGATAATCATAATAATATTACCTACAAGGAGCATTTCTTTTTCGCCGAGAAGTTTATCAGCTAAAACTCCAGCCGGCAGTTCCAGAATAACAAAAGGAATAAGCATTATAGTGAAGATAATGCTTAAAGTGGGCCAGCTTAGTCCCATATATTGATGGAGATAAATTGGGATATAAAGATTCATTAAGGCATAAAAAAATTGAAGGGCCAATGAAGATAAAAAAATACGCCGCCGATCATTATGGCCGATTAATTTTCTAATGCCCTTTTTAATATTTTGTTTTTTATAGTGAATTCGGGGATGTGGTAGTTGATGTCTAGTAAAAATAAATAAAATTAAGGCTGCTGCTAGAATTAAGCCACCAATATGGTAAATTTGCGGATAATTATTGTTGTGGCCGATAATGTTGCCCATCAGCAGAGGCGATATAAGCCATGCTATATTTACAACTGTTAGATATTGAGTTCGGATGGTACCGGTACGGCTGTTGGTAGAGATATTTTCTAGAAAAATATCCAGATTAATCATTAAAAAGGTAAAAGATAAATAGCGGACAATAAAAGCTATTAAGATTAGCCAGCTAGGCCCTCTAGAAGATAAAATAAGACTAGTGATAATAGATCCTAAGTAAGTAATAAAGATTAGGCGAGAAATGGAATGACGGGCAATGAATCGGGGATAAATAAAAGAGGTAGCAATAGTAATAGCAGTAACTAGGGATAAAAATAGGCCAATATAATTTAAAGGAAGAAAAAGATTCAAATAAGAAGATTGAGCATAGCCAGTTATAGCATCAGCAATAGTGGTGGCAAAGGCCAGGGCATAAATTATATAAAAGGTTGATTTGTTTTTTGCCATAAAATAAGAGCCTTATAAGGACCCAGACTTATTATATAAAAAATTAGGAAGAAAGCCAAGTTTATGTTATAATTTTTATAGATTTTATTTTTATTTATTATATATGCCTAAGTTATTATCTCAGCTTGTATATCCAGCTGATGTTCCTAAATATCGCCGCACAACCTATAATAATAATTGGTGTTTGCTTACAAAGGGTACTGGTCGTTTATTACTACTAGCTGGTGATCAGCGGATGGAACATCTTAATAATGATTTCTGGGGGTCTAATATTGATCCAGCCGATAATAATCCTGAACATCTCTTCCAAATTGCCGCTCATGCCCCCATTGGCGCTTTGGCGGTTCATTATGGGTTAGCCAGCCGCTATGGCCATAGTTATCGGCACCTTAATTACGTAATTAAACTTAATGGTAAGACTAATTTAATAAATGATGATCCAGATAGCCATTTACTAGCCACTATTGATCAAACTATTGAATTGTCCAAGGAGGCTGGTTTTCGTTTAGTGGGTGTGGGTTATTCTATTTATCCGGGTAGTCGTTATGAACCAAGAATGCTAGCAGAGGCAAGTCAGATTATTATTGAGGCTCACGATAATGGCTTGCCAGTTATTTTATGGATTTATCCGCGTGGGGGTAAAGTTAAAAACGAGGATGATGTTTCTCTAATTGCCGGAGCTGCTGGGCTGGCGGTGAGTTTAGGCGCTGATTTTGTTAAGGTTAGGGCGCCTCGGCCACTAACCGTGAAAAATATCCAACGAGTAGTTGAAGCCGCTGGCCTGACGAAAGTTATTTTTGCCGGTGGCGCTGCTACTGCCTATGATAAATTATTACGTGATATTAGTTTAGAAATAAAAGGCGGTAGTGCTGGTGTAGCAATAGGACGTAATATTCATCAACAATCTTTAAAGGAAGCCAGCAGGCGGTTACAAATTTTATCTGCCTTAATTTATGAACATAAGACCCTATCTCAGGTAGCCAAGTCAGTCAATAGAGGGCGCTCCCAACATAACTCAAAAGAGCAATAATTTTTAATTTTTTATATATGCAAGCCAATATCAAAGCTAACAATTTTGAATTGACCCCAGCTATTAGAAGTTATGCAGAGAAAAAACTTAATATGCTGGATAAGTATTTGGGTAACGTGGTTCCCATTAGTTGTGATATGGAGGTAGAAAAAACCACTAGGCACCACTGGAAAGGCGACGTTTTTAGGGCGGAAATTAATCTACAATTGCCAGGAGAGCTTTTAAGAATTGAAAAAATTGAGCC
>JAKJDQ010000028.1 GCA_022705845.1 Patescibacteria group bacterium
GCATCTTTAGTGGCTTGACGTTGGGAATCATCAAAATAAGCCGGGACAGTAATTACCGCCTCTGTTACTTTTTCGCCTAAACGAGCTTCAGCATCCGCTTTTAACTTAGAGAGAATCATGGCTGAAATTTCTTGTGGCGTATAATATTTATCCTGCATTTTCACCTTAATACCGTCACCAGCCTGTTCTATGGTATAAGGTAAGCTTTTAATATCACGTTGAACTTCACTATCTTGATAGCGTCGACCGATTAGTCGTTTAATAGCATAGATGGTATTCTCAGGATTAATAATGGCTTGTCGTTTAGCAGCTTGACCGACTAAACGCTCGCCATTTTTAGAAATGGCTACTACCGAAGGTGTGGTCCGGCCACCCTCGGCATTTTCTAGAATTTTAGGATGGCCGGCCTCCATAACCGCTACTGCACTATTGGTTGTCCCTAAATCTATTCCAATAATTTTACTCATAATTGTGTAAGGTCAATTAAATTATTTGTTGGCTTTTTTAGCTTCAATTTTGATAGTCTTTGGTTTGGCTTCAGGAGCTTTAGGAATAACAACTTTTAATACTCCATCTTCGGCAACTGCCTTGGCCTTATCGCCTTGTACGTGGGCTGGTAATTGCACGCTACGATAGAAACTACCACGACGAATTTCTTTCCGGTAATAATTTTTTTCATCAACTTCACTCTTGTGTTCACTCTCACCCTTAATGCATAAGGTGTCATTGTCAATAGAGATTTGGACATTCTCTGGCTGAATACCAGCTAATTGTGTCTCGACAATGATATTGTTTTTGTCTTCATACATATCAATTGCCGGAACAAAACCACTTTGGTCACTTCTGAGAGCGGGCAAAAAATCATTAAAGATTTTTTCTGCCTCGTCTAGACTGTCAAAAATTGGATTCCATCTTACTAAGTCTCGCATATTGTTAGTTGACCGCTTCTATTTTCTTTTGGGGGACAAATAAAAGCTGGTCGCTAAAATTAATTAATTATGATCAAGCGGCATTGAGCCGTTTTGATGTTTATAATGGTAAACCCTCACTCTGGCTGGCATAATTACCCGGTCGGCTAGTTTATAACCCGGCCTAATTTCTTCAGCTACCATATTGTCTTGCTCTTTATTATCCGTTTCAATGATTTCTACTGCTTCCATATAGTGATGGTTAAATGGTTGATTATTAGTCTCAATTTCTATTACATTTTCCTGTTTTAAGATATCTTTAAATTGATTAATAATATATTTAAGGCCATCTAACCAGCTAGAGGGGTTATCTAAATTAAAATGTTTATAGGCTAATTTTAAGTTGTTATAGATCGGCAGTATTGTTAGTAGCAATTGCTCATTGGCATATTTAATATAATGACTGCGGTCTTTTTGATGTTGTTTTTCTAGATTCTGTTGATCTGCCAGGGCTCGTTTATATTTATTGTCCAGCTCTTGGTAATCACTAAGCTTAACCATTGGGGAAGCTTCATTTTGTTGGTTTTTCGTTTCTTTATTCTTTGCTTTGGATGTGGTTGTAGACATAATTTATTAAATTAAAATTTTTTGGATAATCATTTCTGATAGGTGTTAAAAGACCAAACAAACCAATATTTTCCCCGTAACGATATTTGGTTAAAATAGTGCTAGAAAAGGGGCCGAAGGGACTCTCACTGCCTAGGCGGATAACTGGTTTTTCTGGTATTTCGTCAAATATATCAGCAATAATTTCTTCTAGACTATCTATAACTTGGGAGATATCATACACCAATGGTAGTTGTTTAAATTCTGGCTGGCTCAAAAGGCCGCTTAATCCAGTATAATAAGAATCATGACGGTGAAATGACCAAAAAATACCATTATCTGTCAGTTGAGCCAGTGTTTTAGCTAGTTGCTTCCAATTATTATCTAAATCATTAAAGTACGGTTTAAGTATAATCTGCGTTTGATGATCAGGTGCCTCGTTTTTTAGTTGTTTAATGAAGTAGCGATAGGCTAATTCAGTGGGAATACGGCCAGCCGAAGTATGGGGCTGTTTAATATACCCCCTTTTTTCTAGGTCAGCCAAGTCATTGCGGACTGTAGCCGGAGAAAAATCCAAGCCATATTTTTCCACCAAAGCCTGAGATGCTACTGGCGTGGCTGTTTTAATATATTCTTCGGTTAACAATTTTAAGATTAAAGCCGGCCGTTTTTCCATATATTTTATAATTTCTTAAGGCAATATAAGTATAGCATCATTAGCAGTCAGGTGTCAAGAGTGCTAAACATAAAAACAACCCAGTATAAATACTAGGTTATTGTGATGATATAAAATAAAATAATTATGTCCCCTCTCCAGACAATAGTTTATTGATTACAATTTTTTTATGGCCATGTAAAATTTTGTAAAGGAAAATATCAGCCATGCTTTCCCGATAATTAAATTCTTCCTTACTCATTAAGGTGTAACGAATAGTATGGCCCGAGGCCTGTTCTAGACTATTAACAAGATCGCTTAATTTATTCTTATTAAAATGATTACTGACGATTAATATATCAGTAGGCGCTGAAGGATCGTTGATAAAAAAGCCAGCCAGAACCAACAAGTCAATAGATCCTAATTTTTGTAAATCATGAACCAATTTGTCCTCTTGACCAACTTCAGCCTTAGCAAATAGTGTTCTTAATTCTTCTAAAAGATAAAAATCTTGGTTAACCTGATAAAATTTTTTATCAGCTTTATGATTGTCATTTTTAACTTTTAGAAGGCCAATATCTTCTAGATTAGCTAGTTCCCGGCGGACTGAATTTAACTGGAGATCAAGTTGCCGTGAAAGTTGACGAACATAAAAAGCTTCTTCTGGTTGGGCAAATAGGAAAAGCTTAAGTAGTTTCATCCTGGCCTGGGAGCTAAATAACTTTTCTAGCATATATAGTTTTACTGTATAAACTTTTTATTAGTCCTTGTCTAAAACAATAATATCCTATATAATTACTTTCGTCAAGATTGTTATTCTTACCTACATTTTTCTAGTGTATATTTATGCCATATAAGCTTGCCTCCCTTTTGTTAAGCGCTGAACAAAAAAGCAACTCAATTGCCAAGATTTCCTGGGCCGAAGCCGATCACGGCGATGAAGCTAATGAATTGCGCTTTACTCGAGTAGGTAAAATTTTTAGTTTAGTAGAAATTAATGCTACTAATGCTAAAGCTAAATTATTATTAGATTTTTTTAGCGAGCGGCCCAAGCTTAATTATTATGGACAGCTAGAAATAGATAAAAATGAATATCCCAGTCCGGAAGATTTAGAAAAATTATTTACTACAGCCATTCAAGAAACTAATCATGACCTAATTACCTTTTTAGAAGAACACAAAATTCGTTCAGTCCAACCAGAGATAAGCGTTACCATTGGTCTTTTAACTGAAAAAAAACTATTTTTAGCGTCTATTGGACATAATCAAGCTTGGCTTTTACTACCCACCCGGCCTAATGGTCAACAGGTTATTAAAATCATTGGGGTGCCCAGAGAAAATGAGATAGGTAATAATTATTTTTTTCAAGAGATTATTAGCGGCATAATCCCTAACCACAGTTATTGCTTAATTAGCAATGAAGCTTTAGCTGAATATATTGAACCGGCCACAGCCCTTAATTTATTAGCTAATAAGCCCCCGCTTATTGGCGCTGAAAAATTAAAAAATTTTTTACAGCAAACTAACCGGCGAGTAGATTTTTTAGGTTTAATCATTAAACGAGTCCCTTTTAGCGAGTTACAAGACAATGAGCAATTAGCAGCTGCTAAAGTTTATGTTCAGCCAACAACTAGTAGAACCCAGTTAATTGGCAGTAATTTGCAACTTACCGAAGAACAGACAGAAAAAATTCTTAATCCTTCTGGTTGGTCAAAACTGAGCAGTATATTAAAAACAACTGGCACGCACTTATGGCAGTGGCTGATGAAATTAATCCATCGTCCTTGGGCAGACAATGGCCGTAGCTGTTGGCAACACCTGAAGCACAAAGCAATTGCCATACAACATAAAATTCAGGTTTGGCCTATATGGTCGTCATTGAGCTTAAAGAGTCGCCAACTTTTGTGTTGGATTAAAAGTTTATGGTATAAAACCCAGCCCAAATTCCAGTCTATTGGCCAGCATATTGCTGCGTGGTGGTTTAAGACTGCGCCATGGAGATGCCGGATAGTGGAAAAGTGGTGGTGGCCCATTGAGCGTCGGTTAAGGCCAATAAAGAATAGATTATCTAAATTACGTCAAAGGGTGGCCCACTGCTTTCGTTATCGTTGCGGTTCACATCATTCATGGCGTAATCTTAAAAAACGCAGTCGCATCTTTTTGCTTCTCTTTGGTTTGTGTCTTCTTCTGCTTATTGGGGGCATAGCGTGGCAGCATCAGCGGCAAATAAGTCAGGCTAAATTGCAGGAACAAATAGACCAATTAGCCTCAGTAGACCAAAAACATAAACAAATTGAGGCTAATCTCTTGTATAACAATTTAACGGCAGCTAATCAAAACCTAGATGAAGCCGGAGAAATAATTAAAAAATGGCAAGAAACTCAACCCAAAATATCTCAAGAAATCAATGAACGTTGGCAGCAAGCCGTGGCAGAACAAGAAAAGCTTATCGGAGAAGTACGTCATATTTATACCCTCCGCAATGGAGAAATCATTACTGGCCAACCCAATATTATTGTAACTTCTAGCGATAAATTATTGGGACTTAGCAGCCAATTAATGGCCTGGGTTAATAATAGTGAGAAGAAAATTGTTTATCAAAATGATCAAAGAGAATGGCAAACTACCTCTTGGCCAGAGGGCTGGGAAGAAATCAGCGCTATGACTGCCGACAATAATAACTGGTATTTTGCCACCGCTAGTGGCCAGCTAGCTTCACTTAATCATAGTGGTCAGTGGAAACTATGGTCGCTCCCTGAGCCAGTAAAACAAATTAAGGCTTTAGCCCTTTTTAGTGGCCGTCTTTATCTTATTGATGAAAATAATCAAATAAGGCGTTATGATATAAAAGAAGACACATTAGTGAATGGTCAAAAATGGAATACCGATCCCCTACCCGTTGGTGAAATTGCCGGACTAGCCATTAATGGACAAGTTTATGTCTTTTACCGTGACGGACAAGCCTTTAAATTAAATAACGGCCGTAAACAAAATTTTACCATAACCGCCAGCGAACCATTACTTACGGGTTGGTCTAGTTGTCAACTATCTTCTGATGGCTCTAGTTTTGACTGCCTAGAATCTAGTGGATCAAGAATTATTATCTATAAATTAGACGGGACAATATTAAGTCAATATCTTTTAGCTGACATTTCAGCCCAGGCTATGACTATTAACCACAAGGATAAAATTATTTATACCTTAACTAATGAGGGCATAAAGAAATTTATAATGCCGTAGTTATCAATTTATAATCTGGAAACTAAATCCTAGAAAAATCAAGTAGGTGATGATAAAATAATGACACATGATAGCCCAACATCATAAACACCATTATTCAGCTTTTACTTTGGTTGAACTCTTAGTAGTTATTGCCATTATTGGTGTTCTCTCTACTTTATCGGTAATAGTTTTTAATAATGTGAGAGCTAAAGCTCGAGATTCCCGCCGTCTTTCTGATGTTAAACAAATAGGTATGGCTTTAGAACTTTATTATGATGATAAAGGACGATATCCTCCTCCACCCACACCTACTGGTACTCCAATTACTGGTTTATGTCTTAGTAATTCAGGTTTTACTTCTACTTGTGGCACTACTCCTTATCTTCAAAAAATCCCTAGTGATCCTTTA
>JAKJDQ010000008.1 GCA_022705845.1 Patescibacteria group bacterium
TTCTAATAAAACCTGCCTTAGACTAGTGGCGTCAGCGGGCAATAGACTGCCCAACCCTATATCACCCGAAGAAGTAACAGTTGGCTGGCTAATAAGCCCAGATACGGCGGCGCTAGCTTCGGGAGAGCTAGTAGCGGCAGCTGAAGGATTAGTAAGCAAAGAACCGGTACAATCTTTGCCTATAGGACAATTAGGATCCTGGCCGCGCTCAATCTCTACTTTATCCAAGACACCATCGCTGTCACTATCCTCTAAAAATGGCGAGGTATTATATATATTTAGTTCGTCATAATCACTTAAACCATCTTTATCTGTATCTTGTGCTTTTAGGGCGGCGTCTTCTTGATCCTGTTTACTTGCCGTTGTTTGACCGCTTAAAATATTTTCTATCTCTTTATTACTACTTAAACCAAGTTGACGATAGAGCGGCGCTGTTATGTTTTGTTTAAACTGCAGAAACCACATTACCATAATTGCTACAGTCAGCGTGCTTAGCCCAGCTAGCGACCAATTCTTTTGCCGTTGGACCCGACGCTGGGCCTTCCATAAAGCGAATTCCTCAGGCGTCATTGGTCTTTGATCGGCTGGGTTGATATGAATGTGGGGCATATTATAAATACGACAGAAATAAAAATATTTAATGTTGTTATTATATCATATTATTTTTAAAGACGCCAACTAATTCTATCCATTGATTAATAGATAAGTCTTGGGCTCGACAATTAACATTTTGCCGCACTTGGGTTAAATAATTACTTACTGCAGATTCCTCTATTAGCAGTCCGGCGGATAAATTATTTTTTAGCATCTTACGACGGGAGCTAAAACCAATTCGTGCTAATCGCCATAGCCATTTTTCATCTTCAACAGATAATGATGGCTGTTTTAATTGAAGACTTACTATGGCACTATCTACTTGGGGTTTAGGCCAAAAATTAGCAGCCGGTACATCAGTTATATAATGAGGGTCACTATAATATTGGCTAAGCAAGCTTAGAAGGCTCATTTTACCTGGTTTAGCCGTTAGCCGCTCAGCAACTTCTTTTTGTACCATTACTACCATTAACGATGGTCGCGCTACCTCGCCAGCTAAAAATCTTTTAAGACAAACCGAGGTAATACTGTATGGCAAGTTAGCTACTAGTTTATAGGAAGAAGGTAGGGTAATATTAGCTAGCCGTGATTTTTCAGCCAGCTCTGGCCGGTTAATGACCACCGACAACACATCATGATGCACTACTGTTATATTATGAAAACCAGCCGCCAGAAAACGGGTTGGGAGAATTTCGGCCAAAAGAGGATCTAATTCAATGGCAGTAACCCCCTTAGCTCTCTGGGCTAAAGCCATTGTTAAAAACCCCCAGCCTGGTCCGATTTCTAAAACTTCATCACTAGGCTGAATATCAGCCGCCTCCACCAATTTTTGATAAAATCTTGGCTCAATTAAAAAAACCTGGCTATGGCGGTGGCTAGGCTTGACACCATAAAGCCGGGATAGCTCCTCTGTCTCCCGACGTAAATTTTTATTTAGCTGATAATTATGAGATGCCATTAAAATACAAAGTTAATTAATTTGTTGGGTAAAAAGATAATCTTTTGTGGTTCAGTCTGATCTACCCAATATTTATTTAATTCAGGCGTTTGCTTAATAATATTGACAACTTCTTGTTGCGACATACCTACAGTCAAAGAAAGGGTGCCCCTGGTTTTACCATTAAATTGAACAACTAAATTCGTCATTTCTGTTTGTAATATTTGATCATTAACGGTCGGCCAAATTTCCTCAGAAATAAATCCTTTATTACCCAAAATAGACCATAATTCTTGGGTCAAATAAGGGGCAAATGGCGATAAAATAACTAGTAACTTTAAATAGCTATCACGACTTATTGATGTTTGTTCACATAATTTATTCACTAAAATCATTAGGGCGCTTATAGCTGTATTAAATTTAAAATTTTCAATATCACCCCCAACTTTAGCAATAGTCCTCTCTATCTGAGCTTCTAACGCCAAATCATTAGCCTTATTAGTAATTTTAGCTTGTAAAAACCAAACTTTATCTAAAAATCTACGAGTTCCTTTAAGCCCGCTGGTATGCCACTCGCTAGATTGATCAAATGGTCCCATAAACATTTCATAAAGGCGTAAAGCGTCAGCTCCAAACTCAGCAACCATATCGTCAGGATTTACAATATTCCCCCACCGCTTGCTCATTTTACGCCCATCTTCACCAATAATAAGACCGACATGACGTAATTTAGTAAACGGCTCAGGATAATTAACAATGCCTAAGTCATATAAAAATTTATGCCAAAAACGGGCATAAATAAGATGACGCGTCGCATGTTCAGCTCCACCTACATAAAGATCAACGGGCGACCATCTTCGCTCTATTTCATGATCTACTAAACATTGATCATTTAAAGAATCCAAATAACGTAAATAGTACCATGACGAACCAGCCCATTGGGGCATAGTGTTAACTTCGCGTTCTGCTGATCCACCACACTGTGGACAAGTAGTATGAAGCCACTCTTTAATTGTTATAAGGGGTGATTCGCCAGTTCCGCTAGGCTCATAATGGTCAACCATAGGTAAAAGAACGGGTAGCTCCTCTGCGGGCACTGGAACAGTACCACATTGAGGGCAATGAATCATCGGGATCGGCTCACCCCAATAACGTTGACGAGAAAAAGTCCAATCCTCCAGCCGATAATTTGTTGCTTCTTCCCCCACACCTTGCTCTACTAACCAATTGGTTATGGCCTTTTGAGCTTCATCTACCTCTAAACCATTCAAAAATTGAGAGTTAATTAATTTACCAGAACCAGTATAAGGCAAATGATCATCCGAACTAATAATTACTGGCAAAATTGGCAAGCTATATTTTTGAGCAAATAAATAATCCCGCTCATCATGAGCCGGAACGGCCATAATGGCTCCCTGACCATAATTACCTAGTACATAATCTGCTACAAAAATAGGTACAGCCTGATTAGTTACTGGATTAATAGCTTCACAGCCCTCCAGACGAATGCCTGTTTTATCTTTATTTAAATCAGTTCTATCTAACTCAGTTTTTTGACTAGCCTGATGAATATACTGCTCAATTTCAGGCCAATTATTAATATAAGGCGCTATCTCTAGTAGTAGTGGCTGCTCGGGGCAAATAGCTACATAAGTGCAACCAAATAAAGTATCCGGCCTAGTAGTAAAAACAGCTAAACTGCCTATCTCCTGTCCGCCAGCCCTAATCACAAAATTAACATTTACTCCCCGGCTTCGACCAATCCACGCTCGCTGCATCTCTCTAATTGATTCTTCCCACTCTGGTAATAAATCTAAATCAGCTAATAAACGATCAGCATACTCCGTGATACGTAGCACCCATTGCCGTAGAGGTTTTAATTCAACCTTAGAGCCGCAACGTTCACATCGCCCCTCTTCTAAATCTTCTTTAGCTAAGCCAGTTTTACAGGTAGGGCACCAATTTATAGGCCTATTGGATTCATAAGCCAAACGATGATTATCTATAAAGGTGCGACGCTCCTCAGGGTTTAATCCTTGGGGTACTGTCAATTCACTAATCGGCCGAGCTCTCCCCGCCTTACGGTCGTAAAAAGAATTATAAAACTGCAAAAAAATCCATTGAGTCCAGCGGTAATAGCGAGGATCACTAGTTTTAATTTCCCGACGCCAATCATAGGAAAGACCCAAAATACTTAATTGCTTTTTGAAAATAGCAATATTACGCTCTACGGCAACACTAGGATGAATCTTATTTTTTAAAGCATAATTTTCCGCTGGCAGGCCAAAAGCATCCCAACCCATCGGATGTAAAACATCATAACCGCGCATTCGCTGGTAACGGGCAACAATATCTGAAGCAATATAGCCTTTAGGGTGACCAACATGAAGCCCGCTACCCGAAGGATAGGGAAACATATCTAAGATATAATATTTAGCCTTATCTACCGACTCGCCAGCCCAATAAAGACCGCTATTTTGAAAAGCTGCCTCCCATTTAGCTTCAAACTTCTGATGCTGATACTTTTCCATATTAATTAATAATTAATTCAACTGGACAATGGTCTGAACCCACTTCCTGATCTAAAATAGTAACACTTTTTACCCGGGACAACAATTCCGGAGTAAGAAGAAAATAATCAATCCGCCAACCAATATTACGTGAGCGGGCCCTAAAACGATAGGTCCACCAGGTATATTGAACCTTGTTGGGATATAAATACCGCCAAATATCTATAAAACCATCGCTAATTAATTGATCAAAAAATTGCCTCTCCTCTAAAGTATAGCCAGCATTGCCTTCGTTGGTTTTAGGATTAGCTAAATCAATTGGCTGATGAGCCACATTAAAATCACCGCTAATAATAACTGGCTTTTTAAGCCGTAAATTAGCCACAAATTGCCTTAAATATTTATTAAAACTTTGTTTATAATCTAAACGCTCTAATTCATGACCAGCATTAGGAAAATAAATATTTAGCCAATAAAAATCAGGTAATTCGCTTATCTGACAACGGCCTTCTCGGTCAAATAAATCATTACCCAGACCATTGGTTACTCGTAAATTAGTCAAATTCTGTTTAGCAATAATGGCCGTCCCGCCATAGCCAGGCCGCCAAGCGCCATGCCAAAAAATATTATAACCAGGCAGTTTATCTGACCAAGCAGTGGCCAATTCGTTATTAATTTTAATCTCCTGAAGGCCTAGTAAATCTGGCTGATAACGCTCCACAAAATGAGGCAATCCCTTTTGCCAAATAGCCCGCCAGCCATTAATGTTCCAAGTGATAATCTTCATCTATCTTATAACTTAATAATTTGCTATAATATATCATAACTTATGATTAACAATCCGACAATGGCCAATAGTAAAATAACTAAACCTAATAATAGCCGATTATTGTCAAGTAGCCAAGAGGCTGGCTGGCAAAATCGTTTTAACGCCTTAGTTCAAGCACAAAGTCATCCCTACAAACATTGGTATCAGCGGTGGTGGGGTAAAATTATTATTATATTGTTAGGTTTAGTACTAATCGTCCTAATAATTTTTATTTATAGGACAATAAAATTAACTTGGCAAATTAAGACTAATAAAATCTCAATAAATGAGCTTTTGTTACAGGAAGGCTATCAAAATTTAGACCCTAAAGAATGGATTGCTTTAAGCAAGGGGCCTACACCTTATTATTTAGGCACAACATCACCTAAGGTTTTAATTGTGGAATATGGTGATTTTAATTGTAAGCATTGTCGTGTTATTTATCCAGTAATTCGTGAAGTAGTGGAAAATAATCGAGACATCGTTCAATATGTTTGGCGTAACTGGCCAGGACAAGAAGGCTCAGAAGTATTGGCCCAAGCTGCTTTGTGCGCTGGTGAACAGGCAGGTAATTTAGGATTCTGGGCCTTTCACGATCAATTCCTGCTTAATCAGGGACAATATGCAACTACTAGCCAAATTTTGAATTTAGCCAAAGAGCTTGGCTTTTCTGATACCCAACTTCAAAATTGTCTAGAGACTAACAGGACCCGGGGTTATCTACAAAAAGATTATATAGATGCCATAGACTTAGGTGGCGTTGAAGGTACTCCCACCTGGTTTATTAACGGCTATAAATTTACTGGGGAATTACCAGAAGATTTCTTTAATTACATGATTCAACAATTAACTCAACCCAATGCCAAACAATAATCTCATAATTACCGAAACAATCAAAATTGTCGGACTAGGCGGACAAGGTGTGGTCACTACCGCGGCATTATTAGCTCGAGCGGCCTTCCACCAAGGTTGGTGGTCGCAATCTATGCCATTTTTTGGCGTAGAAAGAACAGGCACGCCAGTTGAAGCCTATATCAGATTAGCACACAAGCCAATTCATACCCATCAGCCAATTGAACACCCCAATATATTGCTAATCAACGACCATAATTTGTATAATCCCCAAAAACTGGGCCGTAAACTAACCATTGTCAATAATCCTAACGTCAATTTATATCAATTAAAGCCAACATTATTAATTTATGACAGCCAGCAAGTCTCCTCTTTCATTTTTAATAAGAATTTAGCAATTGGCCTACTCGGGGCCCTAAGTGCCTGCTGGCCCCTGATTGAGGAAAAAAATTGGCTAAAAGCTATTAAGGAACAATTTATAAACCAAGAAGTAGTCCAAAAAAACTGGCAAGTCTTTATTGCTAATTATGAATTAGCCACTAAACTAATAAATAAGACACATGACTAAAAATATTAGCAATAACGCTCAAAAATTATTTCTTAAAGGGTCTGAGGCTATTGCCCGAACTGTAGCTAATTGTCAGCCAGGAGTAATATCGGCTTATCCTATTACCCCACAGACCGGTATTATTGAAGAACTGGTACGACTTAAAAATAATCAGCAAGCTAATTTTTCGTTTATCCAAACTGAAAGTGAACACTCAGCTTTATCGGTAGTATTAGGAGCTGCAGCTATGGGCGTACCAGCCTATACGGCTACTAGTTCTCAAGGGCTACTGCATATGGCTGAAGTAATCTATAATCTTCCAGGGCTGCGTCTGCCAGTAGTGATGACCTGTGCTAACCGTTCTATTTCCGCCCCCATTAATATCTGGAACGACCACCAAGACGCTATGGCGGTCCGCGATGCCGGTTGGATTATGCTGTGGGCCGAAAATATTCAAGAGGCCATAGAACAACATTGGCTAGCCTTTATCTTAAGTCAAAAATTACGACTGCCAGTAATGGTTAATGTTGATGGCTTCCGCTTAACTCATGCCAGTGAACCGGTAATCTTACCCCAGGCTAAATTAATCCACAAATTGTTAACTAATAAAATAAAACCGGTTTTGGATATAAATCAGCCACAAACTACTGGCTGGTTTGCTTTACCCGAGGTTTATCACCGGCAAAGGCTGAGCTTAAGAAAATTTATTGCTGCCAGTTGGCCAATAATTAGTCAGACTACTAATAACTTTAATGCTTTATGGGAACCAATTAAACATGCACTAGAAAATACTAATCCCGCCACCGCCGGCTATCAAGGAACAGCTACTCACTATTATGGACCAGAAAAGCCTGATACTTTAATCATGGCAATGGGGTCAATTGTCGGCGAATTAAGAGATATTGTTCAGCAACACAAAATAGCTAGCCAAAAAACTGGTATATTAAAAGTACAAATTTATCGGCCCTTCCCGGGAGATGAAATTTTGTCTTATTTAAATAAAGCTAGTAAAATAATAGTAATTGACCGTGCCCCTGGCCTTGGGGCTCAACCACCGCTTTTCTCAGACATAAAGAGTTGTCTGCCAGCTGGCTATAATAAAAAAATTGTTAGTACTATTATTGGCTTAGGAGGAGATATAAAACTAAAAGAGATTAATAAAATAACAAAAACAATGAATAAAAAAATATGAAAATAAAGTTGATAGCCATATCTATATTATATTTATGTACTTGTCTTATCATTTTTTCTATAGGACCCAGGCAATCATCAACCGATTATTGTCTAGGCAATTTTTGTAGCAATAATGGCTAATTACTAAACCAAATAATAATTAAATGATGCTTGTTTTAAAAAATAAATCAATGATATGAAAAAGGGATATATGCGTATAATTATTGTAGCCTTTTTAATGTTTTTAAGTAACTTTCAACGAGCTCAGGCAGTTTCTTATCTGGATCCCCCCATTACTTATGATTCTTATGGTGTCCCCATTCTTATTGAAGAAGAGGAAGAATTTTGTCCCCTCAATCCTCACGCAGCTTGTCAGGAAAATTATTATAATTATAATAACGACTCCAATAACTCAAATACGCTTAACGCTCCATCACAACAACTAACAGGCGATACTATAAAACTAGGTGTTTCTGCAATTACCACACAAGGCAAACCAATAATTTTTACCCCACAAGTTGGCCTACCTGGTTTTATGTCAAAAACTGCCCTTACAGCAAATTCAACTATCTACATAGCTAGATTAATGAAAGGAATCTTTTCCTATGCCATCCAAATTATCACTGTAATAGCCCTTATTGTAATAATTATTGGTGGCTTTTTGTGGTCAATTGCTGGTGGCAACGGCCAAAAAGTAACCGAAGCTAAACAATGGATTTTTAGTGGCTTGGGTGGCTTATCCTTGACACTCTTTGCTTATCTAATCCTACGAACCATCAATATAGGCTTGGTCAATTTTAAGCCAACAAAAATTAACACTGTCACTGGATTAACTATAAATACTAAATCTAACCAGGAACAAGCAACGGATGACCGAGGATTTTTAGATCATATCTACTCCGAAACATTCGGCAGTATTGAAAATTTGGACAGCGAAGCCTGTTGCATAGTGTATAATAAAAACAACCAAGTTAGTGGTAAAACTGATTACTTACATGTAGCCAGTGTGGCTTACTCTATGGCAGAAGATAATTTTGACGAAGTACAAGACTTCTGTCTAGACTATGCTGCAACAATAACAACTAATCAAGGCGAAGGTAATGGTAAAAAATTTAAAGACATGAAGAAAGAGACCGCAGAAGACGCTCGCGAAATATTTGTTATATTGTCCAAAGATGAATACACTAATGGGAAATCCTTTAATAGTTGGACATTGGATGATTTTAAATCATATACTAAAGATCTTGCTCTATTTATAGTTCAAGATTCCGCTTGCTGGGGGATTGACTCAGGGCCCATTGGACAAGCATCAGAGGGATTAGATAGCCCCGCATACTGTAACGGACGCGATCACTGGGCCTGTATAATTACCACTCAAAATAAAGGTAGCAAAACAAGATATTGGGGATATTGCGAAGATGGAACGTGTAAACGTTGCCTATCTTATGGACAAACATGCCAGTTTTATTATCAATGTCCTAGTCAAAACAAAATAATTGGTAATAGTACAATCATACAAGGATGGCAATGCGGTTCCGCAGGAGCATCAAGTGGTAATAATACAGACGCTTGCCATACGACGTATCATAAATGTGCATGCGATAATAAAAATTGCTATAATGAGTGCGCAAGCAACTGCCAAAATACTAAAGCCCTTAAGCATGTCTGTACAAAAAAATAACTATGACTAAATTGTCTAACCATCACACTGCTTGCTTGGGTTGCGCCCAAATTGTAGCCGCCAGATTAGTTGTTGATCAATTAGGCAATAACACCATAGTTGTTAACGCTACTGGCTGCCTAGAAGTCACAACCACGACCTATCCTCAAAGCGCCTGGCAGGTACCATGGATTCACTCTCTGTTTGCCAATGCTGCTCCGGTTGGCAGTGGTATTGCTGCTGCCCTAGAATATCTAACAATGAGTAATAAAAAGAAAAATATACCAAAGCCCACTATTTTAGTTCAAGGTGGTGATGGCGCTACTTTTGATATCGGTTTTGGCGCTCTAACAGCTAGCTGGTCTCGTGGTGATGATTTACTATATGTTTGCTATGACAATGAAGGTTATGCTAATACTGGAATGCAGGCTAGTCTAGCTACTCCTAAATTAGCTAAAACTCCAACCACTCTCCCCGCTTCAAAACCAGATCAATATTTTAATAAACGTGACATGATCGCTATTGCCCTAGCACACAAAGTGCCATATATTGCCCAAACCAACATTGCCTTCCCTGCCGACATTAAAGAAAAAATTACTAAAGCTCAAACCATTAAAGGACCACGCTATATTCAAATCCTTGTTCCCTGTATCCCTGGCTGGAAAATAAAACCTTCAGACCAAATGACCATTGCTCGCCTAGCTAGCGAAACCGGCCTCTATCCCCTATTAGAATTTACCGAAGGGCAACTAACTAAAAAAATGACCGTACCCAAACCAACACCACCAGTAAGAGAATATGTCCTTCGTCAAGGGCGCTATTCCCACTTACTAAAAGATAATGCTGGACTAAAAATTCTCCAAAATATGGCCGATGACAATATAAAAAAATATAATCTATAAATGATGCAACCTAAAACTATTTATAAATCTTTAATAATAACCTTCTTAATCCTAATAACAGAACCACATCAAGTTTTCGCCTTTTGCCGTGCCACTGAGCAATGTCAAGGAATGGGCCTTGATCCAAATACTATATGTAGCCCCCTTGACGACGAAACAGCTTGCAGGTCTAATGGTTGCTGCACGTGGTCTCCAGATATAATAATGCATCCACCAACTAGTTTGATGCCAACAGATAACTCAATAGAGTCAACCAACACACCAAAGTTAAAAATCCCCGAATTACAAATTACCCTACCAGGCTTAGTATTTAGCGATCAAAATAAAATACAATCTATTACTGAGGGCGATAAAACTTTTTTTTATGTTCCCTGGATAGGTGAATATATCAAATGGTTGTATAATTATTCTATTGGTATTATTGGCTTGCTGGCCCTACTGGCTATAATGATTGGTGGTTTATACTGGATTATGGCCGGTGGCAATGCTAGCCGAGTATCTGAAGCTAAATCCTGGATTAGCGCTGCTATCAGCGGTTTAGCCTTGGCTCTTACTTCGTATTTACTATTATTTACTATTAATAGTAACTTAGTAAAACTACCGTCAATAAAAATGATGCTAATGAAAAAAATAGACATAGAAATACCGGTATTGTCTGGCGGCAGCGAAAGCTCGGATAACATATCCGGCTCACAGGTTGGCTGTTATGGAGATTGTATTTCCGCTACTAATCTAAGGCCAATAAACAGCGGCGTGGCAGGACTAGCTTGCTACGGAACACAAAGCAGCTGCAAAATAGAACACTCAACTTACCAAAAACTTGTTACGGCTGCCCAGAAAGCCAATTCTTTAGGTTATAAATTAATTGTTACTGACGCTTTTAGAACCTGTGCGGTACAAACTGACCTGTGGTACAAATATGGCCAAGACCCCAATAGGGTTGCTAGACCAAATTGCAGTAATGCCCATCTACAAGGCAAAGCTGTTGACATTTATATTCAGTCAAAAGATGGCACTCCATATAAAAAACCTTATTCATTATACCCCGAGGGTGGGCCATACGATCTTGGCGATTTCTATGAAATAACTTTATTGAAAAAAATAATGATTGAATCCGGGTTCATAAGATATTGTAGGGAGTGGTGGCATTTCCAAACAAGTATGCCAAATATTCCGTGTTATGACCCAATAAAATAATGAATAAAAAAACAACCAACCCCAATGGATTAGTTGTTTTTTATTGTTAGTCCTACTTATTTTGTCCCTGTCCCGGCTGGTATCGGCCGACCGATAATAACGTTCTCTTTTAAGCCTTCCAAATAATCAACCTTGCCACTCACCGCTGCTTCAATTAAAACCCGTGAAGTTTCTTGAAAAGAAGCGGCGGACAAAAAACTACTGGTTGTCAGGGCGGCTTTAGTCATACCTAAAAGTAAAACCTGACCCTTAGCCAGCTGCTTTTTATTAGCCTCTAATTCTTGATTAATTCGGTTAAATATCGCTCTCTCTACTATCTCACCAATAGTTAAGTCGCTATCCCCAGGGTCAGTTATATAAATACGGCTAAACATTTGCCGCGCAATAATTTCAATATGTTTGTCATTAAGCGCCTGACCTTGTGATGAATAAACTCGCTGAATTTCTTGAATAATATATTTCTGGGTGGCTATCTGTCCTTTAAGCTCATAAAGTTGCCTTAAATCAAGACTACCTTCAGTTAACTGGTCACCCACCTTGACCTTCTGTCCATTGCGAACAATAATGGCTACATTTTTAGGAATAATATATTCCTTAACCTTGGGCACGGAGACAATAACCCCCACATAATTTATACCTATAACCACCTTACCAGGACGAGTCGCTTTTGTAATTTTACGGCCAAGGCTAAATAATTTTGTCCCAACACTTACCATATCGCCCTCTAAAACGGCTACTTTAATACTATCTGCCGGACTACCCTTAGCTTGTTTGGACTGACCTACCTTAGAATTACCAAAAAAATAATATTTATCCACTTCTTCTCCTTCATAGCTAATATTAATAATTTTATTAGAACCACCACCAATAACCTCGTTAGTCGTAGGGTCAATGGTTTTTCTGGCCTCTTCTACGGTGGCTATTCCACTCACCCCGGCGATATAGGCACAACGCTTGGGCGTGCGAGCTTCAAATATTTCTTCTACTCTGGGCAAACCCTGAGTGATGTCCTCTTGGCTCGCTACACCGCCAGTATGAAATGTCCGCATCGTTAGCTGAGTACCCGGCTCACCAATTGATTGAGCGGCTATTACTCCGACCGCCGCTCCTTTTTCTACAATTTTATTATAGGCTAAATCATAACCATAACATTTTTTGCATAAACCCTTCTGGCATTCACAAGTTAAAACTGAATATATTTCAGCTTGGGAGATATCTTCCTTTTCGAGCTCAAGGGCAATATTTTCATCTACTAATTTACCTTTCTTTAGTAAAACTTTACCGGATGTATTTTTAAGGTCAGCGCTAAGATGACGACCGGTAATTCTTTTAACTAAACTACGACCAATAGCCTCACTTTCTTCTTTAGTAATAATAATTCCCTTCTTAGTGCCGCAGTCTTCTTCTTTAATAATTAAATCTTGAGCTACATCAACTAAACGACGAGTTAAATAGCCTGCATTGGCCGTCCGTAAAGCTGTATCGGACAAACCCTTGCGCACCCCGTGGGTAGAAATAAAATATTCTAGAACATCAAAACCTTGTTTAAAATTACCTTTAATCGGCAACTCAATAATCTCACCACTGGGCGCTGTCACTAGTCCTTTCATGCCAATAATCTGTGTTAATTGAGCCCAGGAACCACGAGCTCCCGATTTAATCATAGAATATACCGGGCCATCTTGGTCTAAATTCTCCATACAAATGGCAGTAATTTTATCTTTAGTTGCAGTCCACAGCTGAATAATTTTTCCATAACGTTCGCTATCAGTTAAAAGACCATCTTCATACTGTTGTTGCACTTCGTCGGCTTCTTTTTCAGCTTGTTTTATAAGTTTCTCACGTATAGAAAAAGTTGGCAAATCGCCAATGCTCCAAGAAAGACCGCTTAAAGTTATGAACTTAAAACTTTCCCGCTTCAGCTCATCTAGAAAATCAATAGTAACGTCCGATCCATAACACCTTAAACAATCTTTAACTAAAGCTTTGATCTGGGTACCAACTACAATATCATTTACGAAACGCAGTTTTTCCGGCAAAATATTATTAAAAATAATTCGCCCCACCGTAGTCTCTATTAGCTTATTATCTAAATAATCAATCTGAACCCTGATTGGCTCTCGCAGTCTAATTTGCCCACAATCATAAGCTAATTTAGCTTCTTGCCATGAAACAAAAGCCTTCATCTTGCGAGGGTCAGTAATGGCATCCTTTTCTTTACTAGTTAAATAATAAACCCCCCATACAATATCCTGGCCTGGGTTGACAATCGGCTCGCCAGTGGCTGGCTTGAGTAAATTATGAGATGAGAGCATAATATCCCGAGCTTCAGCCTTAGATTCTTCAGTAAGCGGCACATGCACCGCCATCTGGTCGCCATCAAAATCAGCGTTAAAGGCTGGGCAAACTAAGGGGTGAATCTGAATAGATAAACCTTCAGTTAAAATAGGCCTAAAAGCTTGGATACCTAAACGATGCAAGGTTGGGGCTCGATTAAGCAATACATAGGCTTCATTAATAATATTTTCTAATATTTCCCAAACTTCATCGTGGCCTGCTTCAATATAACGCGAAGCGCTGCGGACATTATGGACGACTTCCCGCTTAATCAGCTCACTAATAATAAATGGTTTGAACAATTCCAAAGCCATCCTTTTAGGAAGACCGCACTGCCATAACCGTAAATTGGGATTAACCGTAATAACGCTACGTCCCGAATAATCAGTCCGCTTACCCAATAAATTCTGGCGAAAACGTCCTTGCTTACCCCGTAAAGAATCAGCTAGTGATTTTAAACTTCTTTTTTGACCAGTAGAGGCGGTAACAGTTTTTCCCCGGCGAATGGAATTATCAATAAGAGCATCAACCGCCTCCTGCAACATTCTCTTCTCATTACGGCAAATAACTTCTGGCGCTTTTAATTCCATCAGCTGTTTTAACCGATTGTTGCGGTTGATAATACGACGATATAGATCATTAAGGTCAGAAGTCGCAAACCGGCCACCGTCTAAGGCTACCATTGGCCGTAAGTCAGGCGGAATAACAGGGATCACAGTTAAAATCATCCATTCTGGTCGTAAATTATTATTGGCTAAATTTTTGAAGAACCGTAAACGTTTAATAATTTTTTCTTTCTTAGAATCAATCGCCCCCTTAAGCTCAGCCTCCAAACTTTGAATGGTTTTATCTAAATCAATATTAGCTAAAAGCTCCCGAATAGCTTCAGATCCAATACCAGCTGTAAAAATATGCCCATATTTTAAACTCAAATTCTGGTAATCATTTTCTGATAAAATATTCATTACTCTTAATTCCTTTAAATCCCTCTGGGTTTGAGTAAAAACTTCTTCTAGTTCGGACATTTTAGCCTCTCGGTCACTTACTAGCTCTTCCATGGTTTGATCAACCAATTGCTGAATTTCTAGAGAGCTTTGCCCCGCTGCTTGTGCTGCCTTCTTCTCCTTATCTAATTTAGCTAAACCCTGAGTAAATTCGTTTTCAAAAAGCTTCTTTTTACTTTTATATTCTCGCTGAATTTGTTCGGTAGTAGCTGCCAATAATTCTTGATTCACATCAGTAATAATAAAATCGGCAAAATATACCACTTTCTCAATTGCTTGAGCGGATAAATTTAAAGCCAAGCCAATTTTAGAAGACAAGCCCCGTAAAAACCAAATATGACATACTGGAGTTTCTAGAGTAATATGGCCCATCCGCTCACGCCTTACACTACTACGAGTAACCTCTACGCCGCATTTATCGCAGACAATCCCTTTATAACGAATCTTTTTATATTTACCGCAGTAGCATTCCCAGTCTTTAGAGGGCCCAAAAATTTTTTCACAAAAAAGACCATCTTTTTCTGGCTTCTGGGTCCGGTAATTAATAGTTTCAGGGCGAGTTACTTCACCATGCGACCAGCTAAGAATTTCCTCCGGCGAGGCTAATTTTAATCTAAGTGCCTTAAAATCATTACTTTTGATGGTAGTAGACATATAATAAAAATATATAAAACAAAAATTAAATAATATTCAAATTCTCACTGTCCTCTGCTGTCGCCAATTTATCCTTACGCCGTTCCACTTCCTCCCTAATAACTTCATTGACATTACTATTAGCCTCCAAATTATTATTTTGATCATAACGATTAGTAAAATCATCCATTGGATTTACTAGTTCAACTATATTCCCCTCGGCATCTAGGGGTTGGACATCAAGAGCTAAGCCCTTTAATTCGCGAACTAAAACATTAAATGACTCCGGTATATTTAACTTTTTAATCGGCTCGCCTTTAATAATAGATTCATAAGCCTTGCTACGGCCAGCCACATCATCAGATTTAATAGTTAAAATTTCCTGCAAAGTATGAGCCGCTCCATAACCTTCCAGAGCCCAAACCTCCATTTCACCAAATCTTTGACCACCAAATTGCGCTTTACCCCCCAAAGGTTGCTGAGTAATCAACGAATAAGGCCCGATAGAACGTTGATGGATTTTATCCTCAACCATATGGTTGAGTTTAAGCATATATTTATAACCAATTGTCGTTTTATGATCAAATGGCCGGCCAGTTTTACCATCATAAAGCTGAACCTTGCCATCCTCTGGCAGACCAGCTTTTTTAAGTTCGGCCTGAATGGTTGCCTCACTAATCCCATTAAGAGCTGGGGTGGCTACTTTATAACCTAAAGTATGAGCCGCCATCCCTAAATGTGTTTCTAACAATTGCCCTAAATTCATCCTAGAAACTACCCCCAAGGGCGATAAAATAATATCAATAGGTGTACCATCAGCTAAATAAGGCATATCTTCCACAGGTACAATACGTGAAATAACCCCCTTATTGCCATGGCGGCCGGCTAGTTTATCACCAGCCTTAATCTTACGCAGGTTAGCTACCATAACTTGTACTGACTCAATAACCCCGGTGGGCAATTTGTCCCCTTGACTCCGAGAAAATATTTTAATATCAATAACTTTACCATGTTCACCGTGTTCTAGATATAAAGAAGAGTCGCGGACATCTTTAGCTTTCTCTCCAAAAATAGCCCGAATCAATTTTTCCTCCGCACTAAGTTCAGTTTCACCTTTCGGAGTAATCTTCCCCACTAAAATATCACCGCTTGATACTTCAGCTCCAATACGGACAATACCTCGTTCATCTAAATCTTTAAGTTTTTCTTCACTAATGTTGGGAATATCGTTGGTAATAACTTCTGGACCAAGCTTAGTATCACGCACATCAATAGTATAATTTTCAATATGAATGGAACTATAAGTATCGTCTCTCACTAGGCGTTCCGAAATAATAACCGCATCTTCATAATTAAAACCCTCCCAAGTCATAAAAGCTACCAGCACATTATTGCCTAAGGCTAACTCGCCATGATCAATGGCCGAAGCATCAGTCAAAAGTTCACCCTTTTTAACTTTCTGACCCGGCTCAACAATTAATTTTTGGTTAATACAAGTAGAGGCATTAGACCGCAAATATTTATTAAGCTTAAAAAGATGAATCTGGCCGCTTTTACCAGTTAACTCCATGGTCAATGAATCAGCATAAGTAATAATCCCATCTTCTGGGGCCACAATAGCATGGCCTGAATCTTTAGCGGCCCGAGCCTCTACGCCAGTACCAACAATTGGCGCTTCAGCCATTACTAGCGGCACGGCCTGACGTTGCATGTTAGTACCCATCAGAGCGCGGATACCATCATTGTGCTCTAAGAAAGGAACTAGCGATGTTCCAATAGATACAATTTGGTTAGCCGCTACTCCAATAAAATCAATATCATTAACATCAACTATGGCTGGCTGGCCATAACGTCGCCCCTCCGCTCGCTCAACCATAAAATGACGATTTTTATCTACTGGTATAGTAAAAGCGGCCGTAGTAAATTTTTCCTCAGTTGAAGCATCTAAATACATAATTTCGTCAGTAACTACCGGTACAATAGGAATAGTAACTAAAGTTCCTAATTTATCTTCTAATTTTTGTGCTAAGGTCTTATCTATTACTTGGCCAGCTTTAGCTAAAATTAGTCTTTTTTTAGTTTTAGGATCAGTCCAAGTAATATCTTGGCGTAAAGTCTGGCCTAAAGTATTATCTATAGTATTTTGAACATCATGGAGAACCCGACAATATGGCGCTTCAATAAAGCCAAAATCATTAATTCGGGCATAACTGGCTAAATGGCCAACCAAACCAATATTGGGTCCTTCTGGAGTAGCAATAGGACAAATGCGACTATAATGAGTGGTGTGGACATCGCGCACTTCAAACCCGGCCCGTTCCCGCGCTAAGCCTCCTGGTCCTAAAGCTGATAGACGACGTTTATGCTCTAATTCCGCCAAAGGATTAGTCTGGTCCATAAACTGCGATAGCTGAGATGACATAAAAAACTCCCGAACCACACTAATAACCGGCCGAGCGTTAATTAATTTATTGGGAGTAATCTCTCCTAGCTCTAAAATACTCATCCGATCGCGGACAATCCGCTCCATTCTAGCAAGGCCTACTCTAGTTTTATTCTGTAGCAACTCACCAATAGCCCTCACCCGGCGATTACCTAAATGATCGATATCGTCTTCTGGCTCCTGAGTAATATTTAAACGAATAATTTCTTTAATGATAGCTACTAAATCTTCAGGACGTAAAATGCGTGTTTCTTTATTATTGGGGATATCAAAACCAAAGCGCTGATTAAGCTTATAGCGCCCTACCCGTCCAAAGTCATAACGGTCAAAACGAAAAAACATTGAGTGAATTAGCTGTTTAGCGTTCTCGGCAGTAGCTAAATCACCGGGCCGAATTCGTTTATACACCTCTTTTAACCCCTCAGCTTCGTTCTTAGCCAAATCCTTGGCTATGGTGGCGTCAATGTAACTTATATTGTCGGCAATATCCACACCCACAAATAATTTTTTAATTTCTTCGTCAGTGCCATAACCAAAAGCTCTCAGCAGAGCTGTCACCGCTACTTTACGCTTGCGATCAATGCGCGCCCAAATTACATTATTAACATCGGTTTCAATTTCAATCCAAGCTCCACGATTAGGAATAATCTTAGCGCCATAATATTTACGGCCTCGAATATCTTCAGCATTAAAAATAACCCCAGCGCTACGAATCAATTGAGAAACCACTACCCGCTCAATTCCATTAATAATAAAAGTGCCATTTTCGGTCATCAATGGAAAATCACCCAAAAATACTTCCTGAGTCATAGATTGACCAGTTTTTTTATTAACCAACCGCGCCCTTACCCTAAGCGAGGCTTCGTAAGTAATATTTTTTGCCTTGCTTTCAGTTTCATCAAACTTAGGCTCATCAAAATAATAATCTATTAGATAAAGCTCTAAATCACGCCCCATAAAGTCGCTGATGGGCGATATCTCGTCAAATAAATCAGCTAAACCTTCTTTTAAAAACCAGGCGTATGATTTTTTTTGTACTTCAATTAAGTCGGGCAAGGGCATCAAAGCGCTACGGTCAATAAAATAACGACGTTGGCCAATAGTATGAACACTTTGTGAGGGGTGCGACATATTTTTTACAACAAAAAATTCTCAAGGCCAAATGGCTGATGAGTTAATAAAAATTAGTAAATTGTTTAATTTAAGCCATGGATAGGGGTATTATCTTATGGCTCCAACCAAAGACTAACAATAAATGACCTTGAACTTGCCCAACAATAGCCAATGGTCATTAAATGTTTTTCTCTGATCTAAGCTTAGAATTGAGATTGACAATAAATCTTGTGATGTCTAGCCAATCTAATGTTTCCAGATTAGCAAAATGCTAACAGGCTGTCAAGGATTTCATACCACAACAAAATAGCGTCATCAATTTTTGTTATTATAATATTTTATATAAATTATTCATAAAGGTTAGCCTATTAATTAAAAAACCCGACTTACGTCGGGTTATATAGTTATAGTTGTTAAAAAATAATAGTAATGCCGGCGGTAACAATGGCCACCATCGACATTAATTTGATCAAAATATTTAAGGCCGGGCCGGATGTATCCTTGCAGGGATCTCCGACCATGTCCCCGATAACTGCTGCTTTGTGGGCCTGGGAACCCTTGCCCCCGAAATTACCCTCTTCAACATATTTCTTAGCATTATCCCAAGCCCCTCCGGAATTAGCCAAAAACACCGCCATTCCAAAACCGGTGGTCATGGCGCTTAAAAGCAAACCCATAACACCGGCAACACCCAACAATACTCCTATTATTATAGGAGCTACAACAGCCAACAAGGCCGGAGTAAGCATTGCTGTTTGCGCTCCCTTGGTAGAAATCCGAATACATCTTTGGTAATCGGGTTCCTCTAATCCGTTTAGAATTTTTTTGTTACTGAATTGACGGCGAACCTCAGCCACCATTGTTCTGGCAACTTTGCTGACGGCCCCCGTTGTCAACCCAATAAACACTAAAACTATCATGGCACCAATAAAGGCACCAATAATAAATTTAGGATTCATTATGTTGATCTGGTAATAATTTACTAGATCGACAATATTGATTCTATTGATGGGTATGTTTTGCAGGCTAGTATTTCCCGCTCTAATCAAGGCCAGCTTTACTTCTTCAATATATGAAGCTAATAAAGCCATGGCTGTTAGAGCGGCCGAACCAATGGCAAATCCCTTACCAATGGCCGCGGTAGTATTACCAACTGCATCTAGCATGTCGGTTCTCTTCCGCACACCATCTGGTAATTTTGCCATTTCGGCATTACCGCCAGCATTGTCAGCAATAGCTCCAAAGGCATCCGTCGCTAACACGAAACCAAGGTTAGCTAACATGCCAACGGCTGCCAGGGAAATCCCGGCCAGTCCTAAGCTGACATTACTAAAATTAAATCCAGAGGCACAATAAAAGGCCCCGGCCATACCCAAACATACCGCCACCACAGGCACCCAAGTAGATTTCATACCCAACTCTAATCCACTAGTAATAACGGTGGCTGGCGATGTTTGAGCGCTTTCGGCAACTCGCTGGGTTGGTCTAAAACCTTGTGAGGTTTGGTAGTTAACCCACAGTCCTATTACCACCCCAACCACTAGGCCGCCACTTACTGCCAGAGATAAACCTAACCAATTTTGTAGGCCTAGCCAGGCAGTTACAATAAACGTGGCAACGGCTATCAGAATAGAACTTAGCCAGATCCCTTTATTAATAGACCCGACTAACTGTTTCATTCCAAAGTCGTTTTTAGCCCTAACGGTAAGGAGCGTAATTATAGAAAATATCACCCCTAGAGCACCAATCACCATTGGCAATAGCACGTATTTCATCTGAGTGACCTCAGGTAAACCATGACTCGCGCTAGCCATTAAGGCAGCTGAAGCTAAAATAGCTCCAGCATAGGACTCATACAGATCTGCACCCATGCCAGCCACATCACCCACATTATCACCGACATTATCGGCAATAACTGCTGGATTGCGTGGATCATCTTCCTCTAGTCCAAATTCATTTTTACCAACCAAATCAGCTCCCATATCCGCGGCTTTTGTAAAAATACCACCGCCAACCCTGGCAAATAAGGCCTGTAAAGAAGCCCCCATGCCAAAAGTCAACATAATGGTGGTGATGGTAAGCATCTTGGCCCCTGGTGCACCATCAAAAAAATAATTCAAAACCCAGAACCAGACTGAAATATCCATCAGAGCAAAACCAACTACACTAAAACTTAAAATTGCCCCACTTCTTAGGGCAAGTTGTAAGCCGTTATTTAGTGAACCTTGTACCGCCTTAGTTACTCTAGAAGCCGCATGAGTAGCGGCTACCATGCCAATAAACCCACAAAGCAGGGAAAATATTCCTCCCGTAAGAAAAGCAAATGGGGTATATCGGCTCATTAGGTTAAAACCATAAGCAGCGCTAGCAAAAAATATACTAGCCACAATAAACACAATAGCAACAACCTTATATTGCTGCCGCAAATAGGCCATAGCTCCCTGTCTCACTAGCCCAGCGATCTTTTGCATCTTTTCATTGCCTGGATCTTTTCTTTTCATCTGGACGAAAAGAATAAAAGCAGTTAGAAGAGCTAAAAGACCAGCAGCCGGGACAAACCAGAATATTGCTAAAACCATTTTGTTCCTCCTGTATTTTATTTTTAATGAACAATTATAAGGCTTCTTATCATATAACACAGAAAATAGCAAGACCCATATAGCGCCCTAGCCCATATTGAACAAAAGCCAGCTATTGATAATAATTTATCAAAAAAGGTGGCAAGGTTATTATTTATTCCTCAAGCAAAGATAAAAACCTAACTTTCTGAAAATTGCAGCTTAGCCAATTCTTCTCGCACCACCTGCCGATCGTCCCAGGGCATCTTACGGCCAGCCGCCAAACAAATAGCCTGCTCACTCCCCTTGCCGGTAATTAAAACAATATCACCCTTCTTAGCTAAAGATAGGGCTTTAGCAATAGCCTCGCGACGATCCAGGATAGTAAATAAATTTTTATTTCTTTCTTTGCCAGCATATTCAGCTCCGACTGCCACTTGTTCAATAATAACCCGCGGGTCATCGTCATAAGGGTCTTCGTTAGTCACAATTACTATATCAGCTAACCGGCCAGCAATTTGGCCTAGTTTAGGTCGCCTGGCAACATCACGCCCCCCGCCGGCTGAACCTAAAACATGGATAATTTTTTTATGAGGCACTAACTCCAAAGTCTCATATATCTTAGACAAAGCCACCGGCTCAAAAGCATAATCAACAATCACGCTAAATGGCTGGCCTTCATCAATAATCTCTAACCGGCCAGCTAAAACTTTAACGGCGCTTAGGCCAGCTTTAATGGCGGGCCAATCTATATCCTGACTTAAAGCTACTCCAATAGCCGTCATCGCATTACTAGCGTTAAAAGCTCCCAGCAGCGGCAAATGAATTTCCTGCCCTTCACAAATAAAATCAGTGCCGTGAATATCTGACTTAATCTGATCATACTCTAAAATGGTAAGATAATCGGGCCACTCTAAATCCTTTTTCTCTTTATAATTTTTAGTATAGCCCCAGGCCTTATCTGCGCCAAAACTTAAAAAATAATGAGCATAATCATCGTCTAGATTGGCAACAATAGTTTTAGGCACCTTATCCAGCCCTACTTTTTTAAAGCCATGATCAACTTTTTCAACATGTTTGTCGCTTCCCACATATTTATAACCACAACGACGCAGGTGAGAAAACAAACGGCCCTTGGCTCGACGATAATTATCAAAAGAACCATGGGCCTCAATGTGCTCAGGATAAAGGCCAGTAAAAATAGCTAAATCATAATTAATAAAACGATGGCGATATTGTAATATCCCCTGAGAAGTGGTCTCAATAATAGCATAATGACAGCCGTTGTGCACCATTTGCCACAGCATTTTTTGGGTAAAAAACCGCCCAACCATAGTCATTTTTTTATCATTAAGCCAATCGCGCTGGCCATCACTAAACATCGCCGTAGAAGTATAACCCACTGTATAGCCAGCGGCTCGCAATACTTCAGCTATAAGTAAAACACTGGTGGTTTTACCAGTGGTTCCAGTAATCCCAATAACAATTAACTGCTGACTCGGATGACCATAGTAAACATCAGCTAACCAATTAACAAAAAAATGATAGGCTGGCACTAAGTGTCGCAGATAAGTACTATAAATTGTTTTCTTAAATTGAGCAAAAAATTTATTCATACAATTATTAACTTTTTCTCCGTCTCCATTGCCGAAGAATATTATAGATATTATAACTACCCTGAGAAAGCGGCCAATCAAAAGTCCCTGGATAATGAACTATATCCCCGCCGAATCCCTGCTTAAAACGGGTTACGCCCGGCCATTTTTGAGAACTGATACCAAATAAATCATAGCGCTGAATACCTAAATCATAGGCTAATTTAATGGCCTGCCACTGAAGTGCATAGGGAGCCATAAGCTCACGATGTTCATCTCCTGAAGCCCCATGAAGATAAATAGCTATATCTCCCCAATAGGCAAAAATGCCAACCGCCAGAACCTGCCCATAATACTCAGCTATAAGGAATTTAATAGCTGGAGAATTAATAAGCGCTAAATAATATTCACGGCGGTGTAAATGAAAATTGTCACGCTGGCTAGTAATAAGCAAAAGCGACCACAAGCTATCAAAATCGTCTCGACTACCTTGCCGCACTGTCACACCACGCTTACTAGCTAAACGGATATTATAGCGTGTCTTAGGGTGCATCTTAGAGAGTAATTCCTCAACAGGAAGATTAAGACTTAAAATTCGCGTTTCACTGGGCTGAATATCTGGTCCGCGGTAAAGACCTAAAGAGGAAAAATCATAATTTACCCAATGGCTACCTGGTTCTATCCGCCAAAATAAAGCTTGC
>JAKJDQ010000009.1 GCA_022705845.1 Patescibacteria group bacterium
TATCCTGAAGATCCACGGGAATATTTTATTAAGCGCATTATTGGTTTGCCGGGTGAAACATTAAAAATAGATAATGGTGGGGTGTATCTGCTAGATAAGTCTACTAATTCTTGGACTAAACTTGCGGAATCCTACCTAGTCAGTGATAGTGATACCTTGGCTTTTGAAGCTCAACAAGTTACTTTAGGGCCAGACGAATTTTTTGTTTTAGGAGATAATCGTGAACATTCTCGAGATTCACGATATTTTGGACCGCTTAATCGGCGTTATTTAATTGGCCGAGTGATGTTTCGCGGCTTGCCCTTGAAGCGCGTGCAGTTTTTCAAGGCTCCGACTTATTAAAATTTAATAGTTATAATTAACTATTGGTATGAGTAAAAAAAATAATCAACTTTCTGGTCCAACAATTCAGCCGCGACCAGCGATGCGTCCGATTCATCGGGTTAAGGGCATGAAGGATATTCAGCCAGGCAATTATGACGCTTGGAATTTTCTTTTACGGTCCACTTTTAAGTTAGCTGAGTTTCATGGTTTTGAACGCATTGATACTCCGGTGCTAGAAAGTTTTGCTTTATATGAGCGCTCTAGCGGACGGACGAGTGATATTGTAACTAAAGAAATGTATAGTTTTGTAGATAAAAGCGGCGAACGTTTAGCTTTACGACCAGAAGCTACCCCTGGTATTGTGCGCGCTTATATTGAACACGGCTGGTTTAATCTGCCTCAACCGCTTAAAACTTTGTGGTATGGGCCGTTATTTCGTCGTGATAAACCTCAACTAGGACGCTATCGGCAACACCATCAGCTTAATTTTGATATCTTTGGTGAAGCTGGTCCGTGGGCCGAGATACAATTACTCTTTTTAATTCACGAGCTGCTTCAAGATTGGGGCATTAAGGCCCAAATAGATATTAATAGTTTGGGGTGTGCTGATTGCCGACCTAATTATACCAATGAACTGGTAAAATATTATAAAGAAAAAAAGCATCGGGAACAATTATGTCCTGATTGTCGCCGACGTTTATTAAAAAATCCTCTACGCCTTTTAGATTGTAAAGAGCCAGCTTGTATAGCCCTAGCCCAAGACGCACCTCAGATTATTGATTATCTTTGTGGACCTTGTAAAGAGCATTTAGTTAAGGTATTAGAATTTTTAGATAATTTAGGCATTCAGTATAATTTAAACTCCCAGTTAGTGCGGGGCTTAGATTATTATGACCGTACTGTTTTTGAGGTAGTTATGCCTAGCGCCTCAGCTCAACGGCCCTTGGCTCTAGGGGGTGGTGGTCGTTATGATCATTTGATTGAATCTTTGGGTGGACGGCCGACTCCGGCCTGTGGTTTTGCCTTAGGCCTAGAAAGATTATTACTGAATCTTGAGCCTCATAAGGTTGCAGCTAGTAAGGAGCGGCCAGATGTCTTTTTGGCTCAATTAGGTGAAGGGCCGCGTCTTAAGTCTTTACGGCTGTTTGAAGAATTGCGGCAAGCTGGTTTAGCCGTGCACCAGTCTTTTACTAAAGAAAGTTTAAAGGGTCAACTGGCTATTGCCAATCAGCTAAAAGTAAAATATACTTTAATTTTAGGACAGAAGGAATTATTAGATGGCACGATTTTATTGCGCGATATGGAGTCAGGGTCGCAGGAGGTAGTGGATCTTAAGAAAATTAAGCCCATTTTACTGAAGCGACTAACGAAAACTAGATAATTTATTTATATAATAACTAGAAAGGTAGAATAATTATGGTGGAATTTAAACGTAAACCGGGAGAAAGCTTTGAGAGCTTTATTAGACGTTTTAATAAACGTCTGCAGCTTGATGGCAGATTGATGCTAGCTCGGGAGAAACATTATTTTCACAAAAAACCCAATAAACGGCAAGTGCGTCAAAGCGCCTTGGTGCGTCAAGCCTTGCGGGAAAAAAGGGAATATCTAGGAAAGATTGGTCAGCTTAAGGATGGCTTTCGCCAATAATATTAGATTGTCTTAGTTAAAAATAAAGGCCAACTTAATGGTCTTTATTTTTTTTGGCTGACGGCTTTTGGGAAGGATGTTGTGGCCACCAATGTTGGGGATTAGCCAAACTCAGTAGGCGGTTCACGGGCGAGGGTTTAAGGTATTGTCTTATAGAATTTTTTGCTTTAGTGGTTTTGACGAATTTTAGCCAAGCTGGGTCGGGGGCAGTTTGTTGTTTATCTATAATAATTTCTACTATATCATTATTGTGTAATAGTTCATCAAGCTGGCCGATTTTATTATTAATTAACACTCCTTTAGCCTTATTACCAATATCTGTATGGACGGCATAGGCAAAATCAATGGGGGTAGATCCTGTTGGGAGTTCATAGACATCGCCCTTAGGACTTAATACGAAGAGGCGGTCGTTAAAAATATCTAGACGTAGTTGTTGAATAAAGGTTTTAGTGTCCGGGCTATTTTTTTGGGCGTTTAATATTTCTTGAATCCAGCCAACATGAGGGGCTGGCCGTTTACTGCCGTATTTTTTATAGCTCCAATATGCAGCCATGCCATATTGGGCCCGCTCATGTATTTCTGGTGTTCTAATTTGAAACTCAGTAGCTTTGCCTTCGGGCCCAAAGACAGTGGTATGTAAACTTTGATAGCCGTTAGGTTTAGGCAAGGCAATATAGTCTTTGAAGCGGCTCATATTAGGACGCCAGAGATTGTGGATAACTCCCAAGGTACGGTAGCAGCTGTCAATGTCAGGGACAATTACTCGCAGGGCGAAGACATCATAAATTTCATTAAATTTACGGTTTTTGTCTTGCATCTTTTGCCAAATACTATATAAATGTTTAAATCGTCCGTTAATTTCGTGGGGAATATTTAATTTATCTAGAGCTTGGCCTAACTCTTTAGTCATTCGTTTAATATATTGATTTAGCTCTAGTTTCTTATCTATTTGATATTTCTGGGACAATTCTTGGTATTCCGCGGGATGTAGATATTTGAAACACAAATCTTCCATTTGCCATTTGAGGTGCCAAATACCCAAAAGATCGGCAATGGGCACATAAATATCCAATGTTTCATTAGCAATAGATTGTCGTTTTATATCTGGCAGATATTCTAAGGTTCTTAGATTATGCAAGCGGTCGGCGAACTTAATAAAAATAACCCGTATATCTTTAGCCATGGCTAAAAACATTTTTTTAAGACCCTCACGGTATCTAATTTGGCCATGATATTCTAGGTTACTAAGTTTAGTGACGCTATCTACTAAGAAAGCAATATCTTCACCAAATATTTTTTTAATATCGGCTAATTTATATTTAGTATCTTCGGGCACATCATGTAATAGACCGGCGGCAATGGTTTTAGCATCTAAGCCCATTTGCGCCAAAATAAAAGCAGTCTGAAGCGGATGTTCTAGATATGGCTCACCGGTTATTCTTTTTTGCCCTCGATGGGCCTGAGCCGCAAAATTATAGGCTGATTTTATTAATGCTATGTCATTCTCAGATAAATAATTCCGAGCCTGGGCGATAACTTGATTAATAGTCATAAACTCTTGTTAGTTTGGTGTAGCTTATGCTATACTAAAACTATAGTTTAATTTTTTAAATCAGTCAAAATTAACATGGTTAGTTTGCTGCATCGTCTTGCTTACCTTGGAGCCACTTTGGCTATAGCGGTTTTAGTCGGGTTGCCATTAGCGGCCATGTCCCAGGGTAATTTAAGTGAAGAGGATTTAGGGGTAGAGTATATGGCCCAGACTGGCCTATCCCGGGAAGATCCACGGATAGTTATTGCGCGGATTATCCAAATTGCTCTAGGATTTTTAGGGACTATTACGGTAGTCCTGATTATTTATGCTGGTTTTATTTGGATGACTAGCCAGGGTAATACTGACAAGGTAGATAAGGCTAAGAAAATATTAAAATCAGCAGTTATTGGTCTATTAATTATTTTATTATCTTTTGCCATTGTCACTTTTATTATTAATAAGCTATTGGGAGTAGAAGGTGGTGGTGGAGGCGGGGGTGGTGGCAATACATCTTCCAATACAGATAATGTTAGTCTGGTAGCTTTAGGTAATAGCATTATTAAGAGTGTTTATCCGGCGCCAGGGCAAACTGATGTACCAAGAAATACTGGTATTATTGTGACTTTTCGGGAGAAGATGAAAGTTTCCACCATTTGCCAGGGTGCTGATGATGCGGTTGGCACTTGTAGCAGTACCAATATAGTAGCGGATAATGTTAAATTTTTTAAAACAGCTGATGGGGATAATCCAGCTACTAATTTAGCCTTTAATAAGGTCAAAGTCAGCACTAACGACGGCAAAATTTTTGTTTTTGTCCCGACTGAATATTTGGGTTCGCCTAACGGTAATGTTTGGCAATCAGTTAAGCTTACTACCGGCATTAAAAAGGCTAATGACAAGCCAGCTTTTACTTTAAGTGGTTTTGCTTGGCAGTTTGAGGTTAGTTCTCGAGTTGATTTAACTCCGCCGCAAGTTCGGTCAGGTGGTATTTTCCCTGTTCCTGATAATGGTCGAGATATTCATCAAGGGGTGCAGCCGGCTCAGCCGGCAGTAGCGTCAATCTCAGTGGTGTCTTTACCTCAACCCCTGTCTTTAGCCACCGTAGGTACGCCAGTGGCCTTAAGCGGGATGACCCCAGCTCGCATAGAGGGTACTTATAATTGTAGCGATAGTGGGACTATTCATGTAGTAGTAATCCTTAATAATCCATTAAAAGCTCAGGCCAGTGGCATCTCGGGGGTTATTAATGATGACGATGTTAGTGATGGTCGTATTAGTCTAGGTTGTGGCTTAACTTTAATAAAAAATGGTACTTTACCACCAGACAATCATGGCACACTTGGAGCTGGTGATGGATGGGATGTTCAGGTAACAGCGGCTCATCCGGGAGAAACACTAACAGTCGGCAGTCAGACTTATCGTTTTGTTAGCACAGCTGACAGTAATCCTAACCATATCGTAGTAGCCACTAGTGTGTCAGCCATGGCTAATAATATTGCCAGTAGCATTAATAGTACTAATAGTGAAGTTACTGCAACGGTTAATATCGATGGTTCTTCAATTAATTTTCAAAGCCGTACGGCTGGCAGTGACGGCAATTATTTAAATTTATCTACTGATAGCTCATCTCTCCATATTTTGTCTCAATTCAGTGGTGGCCAGGACCGTGCTGAGAATATTAGGGTTGTTGATCGTCCCGATGCGCCTCGTAATTCTATTATTCAGATTAATTTTTCTGAGCCCATCAATCCCTTGACCGTCGTTGGTAATAGTGATGATGTGAACGATACCATTGCAGTAACGGCCACTAATCCTTCTGGTGCAGTCAACAATGTTAATGGTCGCTTTGTTATTTCTAATCAATATAGGACGCTGGAGTTTATTCCCAATGAAGATTGTGGAGTAAATGCTTGTGGTGAAAAAATTTATTGTCTGCCAGCTAGCAGTACCCTTACTGTTATGCTTAAGGCCGCTGCCCTGGCTTCTTGTACTAGCGACAGTGATTGTGTAAGCAAAACTCCATATACTCATTGTGTTAACAATTCTTGTCGTCGGGCCGAGGGCGACCATTATCCTTTAGCTAATTTACCGTTAAGCGCTGGTATAGTTGATGCTAGTTTTAATTCTTTAGATGGCAACCGCAATATGAAGGTGGTGGGGCCGGTTAATTACTATATTGAAAATGATAAAGATAATAGCCAGGGAGATAGTTATAAATGGTTTTTTGCGGTTAGTGATGAAATTGACTTAACTCCGCCAAAATTACAAGCCGCTTCTTTAAATCCTAGCTTGACCCTAGAGCACATCCCCCTAAATCAGTCAATTGAGTTTAGTTTTGACAAACTAATGATGGCTAGCACCTTAACTAGCGGCGAAGCAGTTATTAATAATAATCACCACCATTTAATTAATTTGTTTAGTGCTGGCTTAGCGCCCGGCTATTGGATTACTAGTGAGCCCATAGATATGGGTATTCCTGATGGCTATCCAGATTTTACTAAGGTGACAGTTAATCATAGTCAATTGTCGGATGCGACTAAATATTCCGTAGAAATTGGCTCTGGAGTAAAAGACATTAGACAGAATTGTTTTAAACCTTGTCGGGATAATGCTGCTTGTAGTGCTACTCAGGCTTCTTGTTGTCAAGGCATGCCAGACAATGATCCAGAGTGTGGCCAATAACTTATTTATATGTCAGGAATTAGAAAAATATTATTAAGCAGTTTGGTAGTAATAAGTTTCATGAGCCCGGGACTAGGACGCTTGCCCGTAGCTCAGGCCCAGGGGCTAACAAGCGAAGATTTGGGTGTCCAATATGCTTCTTCTATTGGCCTCACTGTTCAAGATCCACGGGTTACAGTAGCTAAAATTATTAGAATAGTTTTAGGTTTTTTGGGGACTATTGCGGTTATTTTAGTAATTTATGCTGGTTTTATGTGGATGACCAGTAACGGCAATGAAGATAAGGTTACTAAGGCTAAAAATATCTTAAAAGCAGCGGTTATTGGATTAGTGATTATTTTATCCGCTTTTGCTATTACCAGTTTTATTATTAATCAGTTACTAGAGGCTGTGGGTCCCGGCACGACATCCACACCGCCTGGACCAGGTAGTATTGTTACATCTGAGACGGATTTACATATTACTGGAGTTAGTCCGTCTGATGGGGCCTCCGGTCTGCCACGCAATACCACTATTCGTTTTCAATTTAATGGGTTTATTGATTCAGGGAGCGTAACCGGCGCTACTGCCGCAGTACAAGCCAGCGGAGAGACTATTGCCGGACAATGGTTGGTCAACGGCCGAGAAATTGTTTTTAAACCAGATAGTATGTGTACTGGCAGCTGCGGTGAAGTGCGTTGTCTGCCAGAAAATGGGGTAATCAGTGTTCATCTTACCTCAGATATTAAAAGTCTAGGGACTAATCCTAAACATTTAGTCTGCGGTGGCCTAGGCCTGTCTTGTGACTTAACTTTTAGTGTTGGTTCAACTATTGATTGTCAGGATCCGCAGGCTGAGTTTATATCTACTATTGGAATATGTGCCGAGACCAATAATCTAGTCCAAGTGGCGGCCACTGATGATAGTAGTCTAGCCAGATTTGAATTTTTAGCTAATGGCCAGCAATTTTATTTAGCCACCGGTGATTTTGGCCCGGCTTATGAAGCTAGAGCTTATTGGCAACCAACTAGCACAGCCGGCGAGCACTTTACCTTAAAAGCCCTAGTTGATGATATTGCTAGTCATCAAACCACCATTGTGCAGGCTGGTCAGCTCTTGCCAGCTCATTGCTGTAATGGGCAAAAAGATAGCGACGAAGAGGGTATTGATTGCGGTGGCAGTTGTTTGAGGTGTCATGGCTCGGCCTGTGCTAGTGACCAGCAATTACCCGGGACCAGTTGTAATAATAATTTATGCCGTTCTGGTTTTTGTACGTCTCAAGGTTCTGATGTTACTTCTTGTAAGGTCGCAGGCTATGCTACTGGCACAGCTAGTTGTTGTTTATGCAAGGATAAGCCGCGAATTACTAGTTTAAGTCCGCGAGGTGGTTTTTGCCATAATAATCATGACCAGTATTGTTCATCTGACAGTCAGTGTACTACCACTGGCGATACTTGTGACAGACATCAACCCAATGCCAAGGCTGGTAACTTAATAACCATTTTGGGCAGCGGTTTTGGCTCAAGTACGGGGTCTGTTATTTTTACAGATAGTAAATTGGGTGATTTGGCCGTGTGCGGTAGTAATAGTTGGTCAGACAACCAAATTATTGTTAAAGTGCCGAGCGGGGCAACAACTGGTATAGTTCAAGTCAAAAATAAAGATAATTTTGTTGCTACTAGCACACAAGATTTAATTATTAATAATATCGCTCGACCGGGGTTATGTTCTTTAAGTAAAGCCTCAGGTACTACTGGGGAACAAATAGATTATCATGGTCTTAATTTTGAAAATGGCGCAACCTCTACTATTGCTTTATATGGCACTCCTTTGCATCCAATTTTTGCGAGTGAGTCAATAGTGTCTCCTCCTAATTTATTGAAAGCCATAGTACCCAGCTTGCAATCTGGTTTAGTGACGACCTTTGTGCGTAACGATAGCCCATCTCTAGCTGGACCAGCGAGTAATTTTTTGTTATTTCATAAATTGGTTGATCCCGGTAGCGAGCCGCAGATTACTAGTTTTGAACCAACCAGTGGACCGCCGGGTCAATATGTCACTATTTTTGGCCATGGTTTTGGCAACATCAAAGGCAATAGCAAGGTATTTTTTGGCACTACTGAGGCTAATTATAATTTTCCTGAGGTTTGCGCTTCTTCAGTTTGGTCAGATAGACAGGTTATTGTGAAAGTACCAAGTGGGATAAGCGGTTCTCCAGTTTTAAAGATGGAATTGGCCAATGGCGCTACCCTAGAAGCTCGTGAGCCATTTACAGTTAATACTAAGCCATTAGCTCCTAGTCTATGTTTGATTAGGCCGACAGTTGGTCCACCATCTACCAAAATAGAAGTTTGGGGGGAATATTTTAGAACTTATGATAATCAATATAGTAAATTTAGTTTTCAGCCAAATATTTTTGCATCATCAACTTATTTAAGCTGGCAGGATGACGGCACTTTAAGTAAGGCCTCTTCTACTGTGCCGGCCGAAGCAGTTACTGGTCCGGTTCGTATTATTAATTCGCAAGGAGTAAGTAATGGTCTTAATTTTAAGGTTGGGTCTTGCCGCAATAATAGTGATTGCCTAGGCCAAGTTTGTTGTCCAGCTTCTTCAGCTAATGCTGGCCAATGTCGTGCTAGCGGGGCAGATTGTTATGGATTAGCTAGTACTTGTGTCTACCGTTGGTCATTTACTACCGGTAGCGGTAATATGAGTTGTCCTTCTAGCACTACGGCCTGTGGTAGTAAGTGCTGTCATAATGATACTCAACTCTGTATTAATAACGTTTGTACTAATAAGACTTTGTTGTCTTGTAATGACTATTCTCAATGTAATGGTGCCCTTTATTGTCCTAATTCACCTGGTTGGTGTAGCCAGAATCCTGATTCTACTGTCATTCAAGGTCTTTGTGGTGATGAGTCTTGTAAAAAATTATTTGAAGAATATAAAATTCCATTTAGTGATGCTGTTTATAATGAGACAATTAATAAATGTCTTATTAAAGATGGCACTTGTGATTTAGCTCAACAAGTTCAATTTCAATTGGGAGCTAATAAAGTAACCTATTCCTTGACTTGTGAAAATAGTTATTGGACGACCCGTTTAACAGCCGGTCAGTGTCCATCTGATACTTCAGAATATGGTCAATGGCAGTTACTGACTAATAATATTTGTCAAAGTGACAAGAAGTGTACTAATTGTCTTGCCCCTCTTCAATGTCTAGTTACTAAAGAAGGTACTGGCTCTTGCGGCCTTAATCAAAAGGTATGTGGTGACGGCTTTAAATGTGATTCTGGAAAGTGTGTAAAAGAAGCCCGGCAGTGTGAATGTTGTTGTGATAAGAACTTAAATAAAGAAGATAAAACCAATCCTGGCTGTTGTTTGCCCCTTACCTGCGATGGCACCTGTGGTTCAGGCCCAGGCCCAGATAATAGGGATTTTGGTGTTTGTTCGGGTTGCGCGGCCGCTGGCCCTTCTACTACCACCAGGGATGCGGCTTGTAATTGTTTAGGTACTACTGGCAAATATTGTAATACTGCTACTGCGGCTGGTTTTTGTAGCGATTGTGCTAAATTATCTAAAGAGGAATGCACAGCCCATAGTACTTGTTGCTACGATACGATGCTTGATAAATGTCGGGGGACAATAGAGGGCAATAGGTTATCTGATGGCCACTGTGGTTATTATGAGTGTGATAGTTATGCTTGTGCTAGTAAATTAGTGCCAAAAGGGCAATATACCACTAAGGCTGATTGTGAAGCTGGCTGCCGGGTTATTAATTTACAGGGCGAATCTTGTGATTTAGCTACCACTACAATACTTGGTCCAAATTATGTTCAGCAAATAGGTTGTGGCTACCAATTTTGTTCAGCACCGTTTAGTTGCCGTACAGTCAGCGGTCCTAGTGTTACTAGTACTAATCAGGTTGATTGTGGCGTTTGTTGTTGCGATCCAGCCAACGACCATTGTAATAAGCTGAGTCCTAATTTATATTGTGCTGCTAATCGTGATCAATGTACCGGTGCCAAAAGAGGTTTATGCTGTGGTTGTCAGAGGGACGATGAATGTGGTAGTTATATAAATAACGGCTGTGGTCAAGATAGCTGTTGTCGGGCCAGGGCGTCTTTAAAAAATACTACTCCTAAAAATAATGATCAGGCAGTTTGTCGTAATGCCTCAATTGAAGCTTTTTTTAGTAAACCAATGGCGGTTAATAATTTATCCAATAATGTTTTATTAATTGCTGATTATGGCACTCAAGAATCTTGTCCTAACGGTACAACTTATTTAGCCTCAGCTGATAGTTTACTCAAAGATAGTTGGTGGGGTAGGTTAAAAAATAGATTATTAGCCTGGTTGCGCCCTGATGTATTGTCAGCTGAACTTGAAGATGTCTTGCCAGTTGGCCCGGCAGTGGAAGATCATACTTATTGCGCCTTAAATAAAACAATTAAAGTGAAAGATAAACGTCTAATTATTCAGCCTAGCGGTATTTTACCAGCCAATCGTCTTATATTTGTGGTCTTAATTACTGATAGTAATTTGCAAGATGGTCAAGCAGAGGGCATAATTGATCAGCATGGTATTGGCCTGGCTGGTGGTCAGCCACTTCAATTTAATAATTTGCACTTACCGGCTACTTTGTCATGGTCATTTAAGACTAGTAACGAAATTTGCCGTATTGATCATGTGGAGGTTGATCCTACTTCAGTATTGCTTTCCGATATGCAAGCTAGCAGCACCATTAGGGCAACTGCCGTTGATTTTACCGGTCAGGCGCTGTCATCATATTATCCTCAATATAGTTGGGAGTGGTTGTGGTCGGTGGGTAATCCAGCAGTGGTCCGGTTAACTGCTGATAATGAAGAGGCAGTATTACGACCGCAAAATAAAAAAGATGCCGAGACTTATGCCCGGGCCACCGCTCAGGTTACTGCTGATCAGGCGGCTGTTCCCGGAGCGTCGTTACCTAATTTTTATGAGGATGCTTTGGTGAGAGTATTTTTATGTGCTAATCCTTGGCCCGCCCGTCGGGCAGACGGCAGTTGGCAGCCGTGGACAGACAGCGCCACTAATATGCAATTTTATTATTGTCGTGATGGCGAGGGGAATAACCAATCGGCAGATTTGCCTGGTCTTAAAGTAGTAAGCAGCACTGATCCGCAAGCTAGCAGTCCAGCCTTTTATTTTTTCCGCTATCAGCCAATAACTACAGCACCGGTTAATGTTAGTGCTTCAGCAGTACCAGCCGGAGGGGCTGTTCAATTAAAATGGGATCCTTATCCTGGCGCTAGTGGCTATAAGGTCTATTATGGTTTAGATAGCGGCCAATATTTTACTGATCCGCTATATGTTGATAGCAACAAGACTCAGGCTACAATTAGCAACTTGATCAATGGGCAGTTATATTATTTTGCTGTTTCAGCCATTGTGCCGGTTGATTTAACTACTTTTGCCGAAACGCCTGTTTCGATTGAGGCAGTGATACGACCCCAAGATACGATAGCGCCGGCAGAGGTTCGTTGTTTAAAGCAGGTTAGAGGTAAAAATCGTTTAGATTTAACCTGGCAACGCAATCAAGATGATACTGTGGGTTATCGGGTAGAATATAGGGCTAGCAATGCGACTGGTGCTGGTCAAATTTTATTAGTAGATCAACCTGTTAGTGGCACGGAAGTAAGGGCCTCAATTGTTAACTTAATAGACCCTCAAAATATTATTGTTACTGTTAAAGCAGTAGATGCTGCTGGTAATATTAGTCCAGCCCAGTCTTCCAATTTGACTAATTGTAAATAAGAATAATTTGGTGGTAATAAAGCTTTGTGTTATAATAATTTAGTTTAATTTAAAAATAAAAACTATGTTTGAGGAAGTGAATAACCAAAATGCTGCAGCTGCCGCGAATACTCCGGAGGCTCAGAACAATAATCCTGCCGCCGGTCAACCGACAGCTGAATCTTCTAAGGGAGAGCCAGTAGTGCAGGACATTTTTGCTAATATGGATGATAAGCCCGATTCTAACATCCCGCTAAATCCTGACTCTTCAGGAATGATTACTAAGCCAGTAGAAACTAATGCTGGCACTCAGTCGGCTCATCAACCGCCAGTAAAATCTACTAGCAAGGCTAAGTTGGTTTTGATTATTTTAATTATTTTAGTGGTAGTAGCCGCCGGGGTGTTAGTTTACAGCCAATACTTTAAACAAGCACCGACTGAGGCTATTATCCCCGAGAGCGTTGTTAATATTGAGGAAAATGCGCCAGTTAACGATTCTGAGGCGGTGACAGAACCTCTTACTGCCGATATTGTCGAGCCAGAAATTAATTTTGAAGAACCAGCGATTATAGATACTAATTTCCCCACCGAGGAAGGTGAGCCGATAGTAGAGACCGAGAATGGCACCAACACGGGTGAAGGCATTATGCCTGAAGAGCCGGTTCTGCCAGAGGAAGTGGCAGTTGATTTAGACAGTGACCAAGACGGCCTATCCGATGCTGATGAAATCAATATTTATGGTACTAATCCTTTAAAATCGGATACTGACGGCGATGGTTATTTAGACGGTGACGAAGTAAAGAATGGCTATAATCCTTTAGGAGAAGGTAGTTTAAGTCAATAGTGGCTTTTTTGATTATTTGGTATTATGTCGGAAGCGCCGACTAACAATCTTAAAATCGCTTATTCTGACGACATCAATCCTTCCACCGAACAAATTGAATTGGTCAAGCAGAGTGAAGCTGTACCCGGCAATGAAGAAGGGCAGTATATTTATACTATGCCCAGTGCTTTTCGTTTTGGCCCCAAAACAAATACTACCAATAAAATGGGTTTACTTATAATGGGGCTTGGTATAGTACTGCTAATTGGACTGGTTTATGTTGGTTTTTTAATAATTACCAAAAAACCGGTTTTTAATTTTAATCCTGCCCCGCTTGATAATAGTGAGGCCATATCTGCGCCTAGTAATCCACCCATTAACACCTCGTCAGCTGTTGCTGCTACTAGTGAAGTAGCTATTGATTTATCTGACCCCGAACAGGCCTATTTGCAATTACGATTAAAATTAGACCAAGCCCTGACCTTAGAAGATTATTTTAATATCTTTATTGCTGGTGCTAGCCAAGGCAAAGCCCAAGAGTTGATGGAGCAAACTATGGGGCTGGACCAATTATCTGAAAGCCAGAAATCTAGTACTTTAAGTATTGCCAAGTCAATGCTTATTCCTTTGGAGGCTACTGATTATATTACTAAGGAAATAAATGGTAATCAGGCTACCCTAACTATTACTAAGGCCGATAGCGGCCGGGTGGGGATAGTGACCATGTTATTAGAAGATGGCCAGTGGCGGTTAGATGACGAGCACTGGCAAGATGAGGATAGCGGAGTATCTACTATTCCCGAAGTTGTTGGTCCTGAAGTGATTGAGACTTCTACGGTTACCACCACTGGAGAGCTATTGATAGAAGAATTAGCGCTAGATAGTGATACTGATCAAGATGGTTTAACTGATAAAGAAGAGGCCCTCCTGGGAACTAAATCAGATATGGCCGATAGTGATAGTGACGGCTATGATGATCTGGAAGAAATTAAATCTGGTTACGATCCTGCCAGTCGAGCTAAATTACTTGATAATCATAATTTAAAAATAGTTAAACAAGGACCATGGTCAGTATTGGTGCCCACTGTGTGGACTCAGCAATTGGGTCGTGACGACTCGGCTATTTTTCGGGCTGACGATGGTCAGTTCATACAATTAACTATAATGGATAAGGTTGCTGGCCAGAGCCTAGCTAGTTGGTATCAACAAACATTTAATGTTGAACAGATACCGGATATTACTATAAAAGGTTCTAATGAGGTAGGTTTAAGTCCAGACGGCTTGACTTACTATATTTCCCGGCCAGAATTTAATTATTTAATTGCCCTAACCTATAATCCTGAGGTTAATCATCTATTAAGTTATAATAATATATTTCATTTAATGATTGATAGTTTAACTATTCAATAAGTTATGGTATTGGCTTATAATCTAACTAGACAGAAAGTAGATGTGGCTAAATGGCAAAAATTGAGCCAGCTGTTTTTAGATGAACAAGGGACAAAAGGTGAGGTTAATTTAATATTGGTGGGTGATCAGCGGATTCGTAATTTAAATAAGAAATATCGCCGACAGGATAAAGTTACCGATGTTTTGTCGTTTGCTGATGGGGAAGATAATCAGTTGGGAGAAGTAATAATTGACTATTCCCAGATTATAAGGCAGGCTCAGCGGTTTGGTCATTCGGTGTGGCAAGAATTGATTTTTATTACTATTCATGGACTTTTGCACCTTATGGGCTATGAAGATGATAGTAGGGAAGGGCGGGCTACTATGATTAAGCTTGGTGAACAATTTTTAGATAGTTATAATATATGTTAAGTGGCAAGCGGTTAAGGAAAAGTTTTCATTATGCTCATCGCGGTCTGCGGCGAGTCATTAAAGAAGAGCAGAATTTTGCCCTAGAACTATCTATAGCTATAGGTGTTATAATACTAGCAGCATTAAGTAAGTTTAGGGCTGTGGAATGGGCAGTTCTCGTTTTAACTATTTGTTTAGTTCTTTTAACTGAGGTATTTAATAGCGCAATGGAGCGGGTTAGTGATTTATTAAAACCGCGGCTAGATATTTATATTAAGGAAACTAAAGATATTATGGCCGGAGCAGTTTTTTTAGTGGCCAGTACAGCCGTGGTGGTTGGTATATTCTTATTCGGACCGCGGGTAATTAAGTTATTTATGACTATATAATATAATATTATGAGAGATCAAAGTTTAATTGCCGGATTAGATATCGGTTCCACTGAGGCTAGATTAGTAGTAGGCCAGATAACCGCCGGACAACTGCAAATAATTGGGGCAGTAGCAGCTCCTGTAACCGGCATGAGCAAGGGGATTGTTAATAATATTGAAGGAGTTACTTCTTCAGTTCTGGCTTGTTTGGAAAAGTCAGAACGATTAATTGGTGTACGTTTAGATAGCGTTTATGCCAGTATTAGTGCGCCGAGCTTAAAATGTGAACGTAGTAAGGGGGTAGTGGCCATTAATCAGACTAATAATGAAATTACGGCTGAAGATATGAATCGGGTTATTGAAGCAGCTCAAGCTTTGTCTTTGCCGGCTAACTATGAAGTCCTACACGTTATACCCATCAATTATCGGGTAGATAATCAAGAGGATGTTAAAAGTCCAGTAGGAATGTCAGGTATCCGTTTAGAGGTGGAAGTATTGATTGTTCAGTTATTAAGTAATCAAGTGCGTAATTTAAGTAAAGCTATTAAGCAGGCCGGTTTATATATTAATAATATTATTATTGCTCCTTTTGCTGCGGCTGAGGCGGCTATTACTCCTCGGTCTAAAGAACTGGGGGTAGCGTTAGTGAACATTGGCTCTCTTTCCACTAGCTTAGCGGTGTTTGAAGAAGGTGAATTACTGCATGCCGCAGTTGTGCCGATTGGTTCTGACCACATCACTGCTGATATTGCTATTGGTTTAAGGTGTTCTATTAACTTGGCGGAAAAAATTAAGCTAGAATACGGTCAAGCCAATCCAGACAAAGTAGATAAAGATGAAGAGTTAGACATTACCTCCTTAATTACTCCAGATAATGAAGTTGATGAACCGATGACTGTATCTATGAAGTATTTGTCCAGCATTATAGAAGCGCGAGTGGGGGAGATCTTTACTAAGGTAGATGCAGAGTTGAAAAAAATTAATCGGTCAGGCATGTTGCCAGCTGGTATAGTATTGGTAGGTGGTGGAGCTAAATTAGCTGGTATTACTGATTTAGCTAAAAAGAATCTGCGTCTGCCAGTTTGTTTGGGAGCTAATCGCAATGTCCCTTCGGTAGTAGATAAAGTTAATGATCTAAGTTATTTAACTGCCCTGGGACTGGTAGCTTGGGGGGATCATTACTCATCTATTGAAGAAGAAGATAATATTAGGCATGGTTTTAAGCCTGGGCATGCCGTGAAAAAAGTTAAAAATTGGTTTGGGTCTTTGTTTTTGAAAGAATAGTCGCTTGATTTTTTTAGGTAGATAATTTACAATCAAGTTAAAGATTTTATTTATATAGTCTTAATTTATATTTTATGACTGAAGTTAAGCCAGCCGTTGAGGCGCCAGCCAATATTAAGGTGGTAGGTGTAGGAGGCTCCGGTGGTAACGCTATTAATCGGATGATGGAGGGCGGTATTAAGGGAGTAGAATTTATTGCTATTAATACTGATATTCAAGATTTAAATTATAATAAATCGCCTCTTAAAATACATATTGGCAAAACTATCACTAAGGGTTTAGGGGCAGGGATGAATCCTGACTTAGGACGTGATGCCGCGGCTGAATCGCAAAACGAAATAAGAGATGCCTTAAAGGGGGCTGATATGGTATTTATAACCTGTGGTTTAGGCGGGGGCACTGGTACTGGCGCTTCACCGATTATCGCTGAGCTGGCTCGCGACTTGGGAGCCTTAACGATTGCGGTGGTGACTAAGCCTTTTACTTTTGAAGGAGTCCAACGTCGGAAAATTGCCGAACGTGGCCAGAATGAACTTATTGGTAAAGTTGATGCTATTATTACTATTCCCAATGACCGCATTTTTCAGGTTATTGATAAAAAAACTACTATTTTAGAAGCTTTTGGTATTGTAGATGATGTTTTGCGTCAGGGTGTTCAGGGTATTGCTGAAATTATTAATACGCCTGCCCTCATTAATGTTGATTTTGCTGATGTAAAATCTATTATGGTTAATGCTGGCAGTACTTTAATGGGTATTGGCCAGGCTAGTGGCGAAAATCGGGCTATTGAGGCAGCTAAGGCGGCCATTAGTTCACCGCTTCTGGAAATGTCCATTGATGGAGCCAAGGGAATTCTTTTTACTATTACTGGCGGACCTAGTTTGGCCCTAGATGAGGTACATGAAGCGGCTAAAATTATTACTAACGCCGTAGATGAGGAGGCCAAGATAATTTTTGGCACCACAGTAGATAATAATTTTAAAGATGAGGTTAGGGTAACAGTGATTGCCGCTGGTTTTGACAATCCTGCTTCAGCTGAAGGCGAGGCTACTAACAAAACTTTTAATTCTTTCTATAAACCAACTAGTTTTGTAGAAAAAAATCAGCCAGACAGCGGGACAGAAGTTAGAGAAAGCCACAAAGGTTTTATGTCCGCCCTTAAGAAAGCTCAGGCTGAACCAGCCAAGCCAGCTGCTACTCCTGAGGCTGTTGAATCTCCCGAAGGCGAGGAGGATGATGATTTGAGTGTCCCAGCCTTTTTACGAAAAAAAATAATGTAAAAATTTTCAGTTTATTTTTTAAGAGCCAAAACGTCAGTGATAGCGCTGACGTTTTTTTTGTTATTTTTTAGCCATTTTTTCTATACTTGTTTGCCTTTCTAAAAGTGGTATAATATAGCCACGACTAACTATATTTTGTGTTGAGGTGATAAATTAAGGCACAATATGTAGTTTTAGCCAAAAATTATGAAATGTCCTATTTGTGATTATTCGGAAACTAAAGTGATCGACTCGCGGGTAGTCAGCGATGGCTTATCTATTCGTCGCCGTCGAGAGTGTTTGAAGTGTGGTTTTCGTTTTTCCACTTATGAGGAAATGGAGATTTTAGACTTAATAGTAGTTAAGCGTGATGGCCATAAGGAGCTTTATAGCCGAGACAAACTAATAAGCGGCCTTCGCAAGGCTACGGAGAAACGACCCGTTAACGATGATCAATTTAAGCGTCTGGTTAATTTAATTGAACGGGATATTCAGGCAAAACGGCAAAGCGAGATTGAGAGCCGAGATATTGGCCGCATAGTGATGCGCCAACTGAAAAAAGTGGATAAAGTAGCCTATATTCGTTTTGCTAGTGTTTATTCAGATTTTGAGCTGCAAGATTTAAGTGCAGAGCTTAATAAACTACTTAAACCAACCAAGTAATTTTATGGAAGAAACTATCATGAAAATTCGTAAACGTTCCGGCGATATTGTTGATTTTGATCGGAATAAAATTTTTACAGCCATTAACAAGGCAATGGTTGCGGCTGGAGAGCCGGATGAGTCTAAGGCCCAGGCTGTTACTGATGAGGTGGTCAGTGTGCTAAATCGTAAGTTCCACGCTCGCACTATTCCCGCGGTAGAAGAAATTCAGGATATAGTTGAGGAAGCCTTAATTAACAATCGTTTAATTAAGGTAGCAAAGGGCTATATTTTGTACCGCGACCAACATGCCCGATTACGCGATCTGTCTTTACTTATTGATTCTGCCCAGATTATGGATGATTATCTAGACCAAACCGACTGGCGGGTTAAAGAAAACTCTAATATGAGTTTTAGTTTACAAGGACTCAATAATCATTTGTCTTCAATTGTTTCTTCCACTTATTGGTTAAACAAAGTGTATGATGCTCCGATTAGGGAGGCTCATCAGAGCGGTGATTTTCATCTTCACGATTTGCAGATTTTAGCGGCTTATTGCGCCGGGTGGGATATTAAGGATTTACTTATGCGGGGTTTTGGCGGGGTTAGTGGTAAAGTAGAAGCACGGCCAGCTAAACATTTACGTACAGCTTTAGGACAAATTATTAATTTTTTCTATACTGTTCAGGGAGAAGTGGCTGGAGCTCAAGCTTTTTCTAGCTTTGATACCTACCTAGCGCCGTTTGTTCGTTATGATCATCTAACTTATGAAGAAGTTAGACAGGCCATGCAAGAGTTTTTATATAATGTTAATGTTCCGACCAGAGTAGGCTTTCAGACGCCGTTTACTAATATTACTATGGATTTACGCCCCCCTAAAGTTTTAGGGGAAGAGAATGTAATTATTGGCGGTGAGTTACAACCTGAGCGTTATCGTGATTTTCAAGAGGAAATGGATATGCTAAATAGCGCTTTTGCTGAATTAATGATGGAGGGTGATGCCAAGGGTCGTGTTTTTTCTTTTCCTATTCCTACATACAATATCACTAAAGACTTTGATTGGGATTCGCCGGTAGCTACTAAAATTTTTGAAATGACACGTAAATATGGCATTCCTTATTTTTCTAATTTTATTAATTCTGACATGGACCCCGAGGATGCTCGTTCGATGTGCTGCCGCCTACGTTTAGACAATCGTGAACTTCGGAGGCGGGGTGGAGGATTATTTGGCGCTAATCCACTAACTGGTTCTATTGGGGTAGTTACTATTAATTTACCGCGGATAGGTTATCTCAGCCATACTAAAGAAGAGTTTTTTGATCGGCTAGCTCAACTTATGCGTCTCGCCAAGGAGAGCCTAGAAACTAAGCGGGAGCTTATTGAAAAATTGACCAATAGCGGTCTTTATCCTTATGCTCGGCATTATCTTATGACCATTAAAGAGCGGTTCGGCGGTTATTGGAGCAATCATTTTAGTACTATTGGTCTGGTGGGAGTAAATGAAGCTCTTCTTAATTTTGCTCCTATTAGTGATACTATTGCTAGTCCGGCAGGCCATCAATTTGCTGGTGAGATTTTAGACTTTATGCTCCAGACAATTGGTCAATTTCAGGCCGAGACTAATCATTTATACAATTTAGAAGCTACTCCAGCCGAGGGCACAGCGCGTCGTTTAGCTCGCCTGGACCGAGACCTTTATCCAGACATTAAAGCTGCCAATAGCGATCATCCCAATGAACCTCCATTTTATACTAATTCTAGCCAGCTACCGGTTAATTTTACGACTGATGTCTTTGAAGCCTTAAAATTGCAAGACGATTTGCAGACTAAATATACTGGGGGGACGGTGCTTCACTTTTTTTTGGGTGAATCTTTGCCCAGTGCGACGGCGGTGCGAACTTTAGTGCGTAAGATAGCGGAAAATTATCATTTGCCTTATTTTACTATTACCCCCACTTTTTCTATTTGTCCTAAACATGGGTATATTGCCGGCGAACATTATTATTGCCCTAAGTGTGACGAGGAGATTGGCTATATTGCTGAGACGGTAGCAACTAATAAATAAGATAATATTGTTTTGTTTAATAATTTAATGATAATATATGACTTCCTCCCTTGAAGCTCAACGTACGCCCTGTGAGGTGTATAGCCGGGTTACTGGTTATTTACGCCCAGTTAACCAGTGGAATGATGCTAAACAAGCAGAATTTGCCAATCGCCGTACTTTTGTAGTGCGCGAAGACCAATTAAAAACCGACAAGTCTTAAGATGGTTATTGGCGGATTTGATCCATTTAGCCTGCTAGATTATCCAGATAAAGTAGCGGCGATAATCTTTACTCAGGGCTGTAATTTCCGCTGTCGCTATTGTTATAATCCCTCATTAATTGATGTAAGTACTAAAGAAGGCGATGAACTTTCTCGGCTGTGGTCATTTTTAGCAGAGCGGCAAGGCCTAGTGGAGGCTGTAGTTATTACTGGTGGTGAACCAACGCTCCAAAAAGATTTAGTGGAAGTTATTCAGGAAATTAAACGGCAGGGATTTTTGACCAAGTTAGACACTAATGGCACTAATCCGGCAATAGTCAAAGATTTAATAGCTCAAGGCCTTGTGGATTATTTAGCAGTAGATGTGAAGGCTCCTTGGTCTAAATATGGGCAGATTATGGCTATGCCTGAAGCAACGTTATCTATTTTAGTAGCTAAGGTAAAAGAATTAGTGACTTGGCTGATAGATAAGGCCCCTATCAACTATGAATTTAGAACTACATTAGTTCCTGGCCTCCTTGGACTTCAAGATATTGCCGAGCTAGCGGAGGAGTTAAAAGGGGCGCAACGTTGGTATTTACAGCGTGGCCGGTTAGATGGCAATTTGTTAGATAGTGCGCTGGCTGGACAGCCACCCTTTACTGAGGTAGAAATGAAGAATTTTTTAGCTGTAGCTCAGGCAAAGGTAGCGGAGGCGGCCATTAGATAATTGCGAGTTTACTCAATTTTTTGGTATAATATAGTCGTTGTTATTATTATAATAATTTTTATTTATGGATGAAGATTGGCGCCGTCTATTGGCAGAACAAACGGCCGATATAATTCAAATAAAAAATGAGGTGCAGGCAATCTCTAAATATGTTAGGCGGCGACGTCTATGGGGATATATAACAACAGCCGTGGCTATTATTACTATCGTGGGTGGAGTTATTTATTTGCCGCCGTTTATTAATAATTTAATCAAC
>JAKJDQ010000010.1 GCA_022705845.1 Patescibacteria group bacterium
TTCGTAACGGTACCGACATTGTACGGCTTAATTTTTCTCATGCAGACATTAAGCAGTTGGTTGACCTAAAAAAGAATTTGAAAAAGATTAAACAGGAAACTGGCCGTCAGGCCTTAATTATGCAGGATTTACAGGGGCCACGTTTAAGAATTGGTCAGTTAGATCAAGAGATAGAGTTAATAGATGAAGAGATTTATGTTTTTACAGCTGGCCCTTCCAGTATAGCTAATCGGGAAATTCAAATTGATGACCCTGATTTATATAAAGACCTTAAAAAGGGTGATTTATTTTTTTTATCTAATGGTGAGTTAGAGCTTAGGGTGGTGGATATTAAAGATAAGAAAATTTATGCTCAAGTGGAGCGAGGTGGATTACTGGTGTCTCATAAAGGTATTAATTTACCTAATACTCGGTTACGACGTAGCGGACTAACCCTTAAAGATATTGCTGATGTGGAGATGGCTATGAAATGTGGCGGTATAGATTATATTGCTCTTTCTTTTGTCCAAAGCGCAGCTGATTTACGGAAGCTACGCAAAATTATAGCTGGTCGCCCTATTAGAATTATTGCCAAGATTGAACGGGCTGTGGCTATGGAAAATATTGATGAAATTATTCAAGAATCAGACGGAATTATGGTTGCTCGGGGAGATTTAGGGATTGAAATGCCCCTAGAAGATTTACCTATTATCCAAAAAAATTTAGTCCGTCATGCTCATTGGCATGGTCAGCCGGCTATTATTGCTACCCAGATGATGACTTCCATGATTGATCATCCACGGCCAACCAGAGCGGAGGTTAGCGATATTGCTAATGCTGTTTTAGATGATGCCGATGGCCTGCTGCTTTCTGATGAGACGGCTATAGGGCAGTATCCAACTAAAGCTGTGGCTATTATGGAAAAAATTATTCGGCGAACAGAAAAATATTTAAATAATAAGAATTATTTTGACGACGGAACAATTGCTTGTTACCGTCATTTATAATATGGCCAAAGGTTCACGAGTTTATATTGGTTTTTTAGGCTATGGCCAGTCTACAGCTAAATATTTGCCTGATTTTTTAGATAGTTTAGGACAGCAAACCTTTACGGATATAGAAATTATTGCCGGAGACAATACTCCCACGAGTACAGACAACCCCAATGAAGCAATTATTAAACATTATTCGTCTGTCCGCTATTGTCCTTTTCAGGCGAATTTGGGTTTTGCTAAGGGGTATAATCGGCTTTTCAAACTAGCCATAGAGGAGGAGGCTGACTATTTTTTAGTGATCAATCCCGATACCTGTCTTCAGCCCAAAACTATTGAATACCTGGTAAATTATTTGGACCAGCATAGTGAAGCCGGCGCAGTTATGCCTAAAATTTTACGATGGGATTTCCAGAATAAATGTTTGACCAAGGAGATAGATAGTCTGGGTGTGGCCCTAACTCAGTCCGGTGCTTTTTATGATATTGGACAGGGTCGACTTGACGGGGGAGAACCAAGCCAGCCCTGCTCCATTTTTGGCTTTACGGGAGCTGGTGTTTTGTTGCGACTTTCAGCTTTAAGGTCAGTAGCTTTTGATAATGGTCAATATCCAGAATATTTTGATGAGCTAATGTTTATGTATAAGGAAGATTGTGATTTATCTTATCGTCTGCGTTTAGCTGACTGGGAAATTGTCTTGTTGCCAGAGGCAGTAATTTATCATGATCGTACGGCTGCCAGAGCCCAAGGTAAAGCCAAAAATCAGTGGAAAGAACGCCGTCGATCCAGTAAGTTGATTCGGAAGTGGTCCTACCATAATCAGTTAATTATTTTTTTCAAATATTGGTTTTTGCCCAAGAAGTTTTCCACTCGGTTGAAAGAAATAAACTATCAGATAAAAAGATTTTTCTTTGCCCTAATACTAGAACCTTTTACTTTATCTGTCTGGAGAGCGATTTTTCAGGAGAGAGCCGCTATTGTCGCTCGGCGGCGAGCCTTAAACATTAAAATTAATCCCTTGTCGCTAGAAAAATGGCGTCATCGTAATAAGTAATATTTATGTTAGATTTAGCCATTGTCATTGTTTCGTGGAAAGTTAAAGATAAGTTAGCCGCTAACCTCCGAGAGTTATTGGCTAGTCAAGGTGATTTGAGTTTTGAGGTCTGGGTGGTAGATAATAATTCCGGTGATGGTACAGTGGAGATGATTAAACATGATTTTCCTCAGGTTCATCTGATTGCCAATCCAGATAATCGTGGGTTTGCTAGAGCGAATAATCAGGCCATAAGAGAGATCAGGGCTCGTTATGTTTTACTTCTTAATCCAGATATGATGGTTCAGCCAACTACTTTAGCTAATATGCTGGCGTGGTGTGACGCTAATCCGCAAGCTACTGTGACTGGTTGTCATCTGGTAACCGAGGATGGTAAAACCTTATTACATGTTCGTCGTTTTCCTACCGTCTGGGACCAGTTGGCAATTGTTTTAAAATTGCCCCATCTGTTTCCTCATATTTTAGATCATTATTTAAGAACTGATTTTGACTACACTCAAGCTGCGCCAGTTGATTCGGTGCGGGGTGGTTTTTTTTGGATTAGGGCCGACCGTGAGGGTCGGGTACCTCTTTTAGATGAACGTTATTTTTTGTGGTTTGAAGAAGTAGATTATTGCCGACAGGTTAAGTTAAGTGGTGGTCAAGTATGGTATACCCCAGCCGCTACCTGCCTAGATTATGTTGGACAAAGTTTTAAACAAGTGGGTCGTGGTCAAGCGCAAACTTATTTTCGGGAGAGTATGATTAAATATTTTACTAAATGGGAACCGCGGTGGCAGTCGTGGCTCTTAAAATTAGCTTGGCCTATTGGTATTTTGTTAGCTATCTGTGGGGAAAAATTAAATTGGCATCGGCCGGCTAAAACCTAAAACTATGATGAGCTATAAAACAGCAATTATTATAATCAATTATAAAGATTACGCTAATAAATATTTAGCTGATTGTTGGGAGAGTTTATCGCGACTTCAGTTGACCACTGATGACTGGCAGATTGAGACGACAATTTTTATTGTCGATAATCAATCCGATGATACAACCTATGCTACCCTGCAAGCCATGGCGCCAACGGCTCATATTATCCGCAATGCTAATAATGACGGCTTTGCTAAAGGTAATAATGATGTATTGGCTCTGGCTATGTCTCAAGGTTATGATTTTGCCTGGGTGCTTAATATGGACACTATTGTTGAACCGGATAGTTTAATAGAACTGGTAAAATTGATGATTTGTAATCCTAAAATTGGGAGTGCTCAATCACTGTTAAAATTATGGCCAGAGACAGATTTGGTTAATAGTTTAGGCAATGTTACCCATTTTCTTGGTTATGGCTATTGCGATGGTTACAAGAAAAAAGTAGCAGAGCTTAATTTAGATGAACTTAATGGCCGACGGATTTCTTATCCTTCGGGGGCGTCAGTATTATTTCGTCTATCAGCCCTCCGTCAGGTTGGACTGTTTGATGAAACTTTTTGGATGTATAATGAAGACCAAGACTTAGGGTGGCGTTTATGGCTAGCTGGTTGGGACTGCCAATTAGCAGCTTATTCTTCGGTTTATCATAAATATGAATTTAGTCGGAGCGCCAGTAAATATTATTGGCTAGACCGTAATCGTTTACTCTCAGCCTGGAAGAACTATCATTTGCTGACTTTACTGGTTTTACTGCCAGCTTTATTATTAAGCGAGTTGGTTTTAGCCGTTATTTTTAGACGTAACGGCCGTTTATCATATAAGCTTAAAGCTTGGTGGTATTTTTTTAACCCCTTGCATTGGCCAAGTTTAATTGCTATGAGAATTAGGACTCAACATTTACGGCAAGTAAGAGACCATCATGTTATTAAGACTTTTAGCGGTCGGATTTTATTTCAGGCAGTTGATTCTCCCCTAGTTAGGGTGGGTAATTGGGGGCTTAATCTTTATTGGCAAATTATTAAACTTATTATTATTTGGTAGTTATGGATATTAGTATTGTCATCGTTAGTTATCATAGTCAGCCCATAATTTATCATTGTCTGGAGTCGCTCCAACAGACTACATGGCACGACCTAGAATATGAAATTTTTGTCGTAGACAATGCCAGGGAAACTGACCTAGCTCAAGGGTTAGCGGCGCACTGGCCTGAAGTTCATTATATTTCCAGTAGCAATATTGGTTATGCGGCGGGCAATAATTTAGCTTTGCGTCAAGCTAGCGGTAAATATTGGGTAATAATGAATCCAGATACTGCTGTTGAGCCAAATGTAATTTGGGAGCTTTATAATTTTATGGAATCTCATCCCCGGGTGGGGATGGTAGGACCAAGTCAATACAATCCTGATGGCAGTAAGCAGGATTCTTGTTATCGTTGGCATCGTCTCTATACTCCTTTTTGTCGTCGCTCTCCTAGGTTAGCTAAATTTTCGTGGGCTCAGAAAGAATTGCGCCGTTTTCTTTTAGCTGATGCTGATTTAAGTCAATGCTGCCCAGTGGATTGGCTTTTGGGTTCTTTTTTATTTATTCGGGCGGCGGCGATGCGCCAAGTGGGTTATTTTGATGAACGTTACCGGTTATATTTTGATGATACTGATTTAAGTCGGCAGATGTGGCATCATGGCTGGCAAGTAATTTATTATCCAGAAGTAGCCATTCTCCACAATCATCAGCGAGCGAGTGCCCAGCTACCATGGTATAGAATATTTAATAGCTGGGCTGGTCGTCAGCATGTATTTTCGTGGTTTAAATATCTTATTAAGTGGGGCCCAGGAGGTAAATCTCATGTTCCCCGCGGTAAAAATATCTAAGTATGCGGCAAATTACTAAAGCTATTTTGCCAGTAGCCGGTTTTGGTACTAGATTTTTGCCGGCCACCAAGGCTCAACCCAAAGAAATGTTGCCCATTGTGGATAAACCGGCTATTCAGTATATTGTTGAAGATGCAGTTTCTGCTGGCATTAAAGAAATTATTTTTGTTACTGGCCGAGGAAAGCGAGCTATTGAAGATCATTTTGATTATTCTTTTGAGCTGGACAAGACTTTAGTAGAAAAAAATAAATTAGAATTAGTAAAAGAGGTGCGGCGTATTGCCGAATTAGCTAAATTTTCTTATGTTCGTCAGCCCCTACCATTAGGCGATGGTCACGCCTTGGCTTGCGCGGCTCATTTAGTATATGATGAGCCAGTGCTGGTTATGTTTGGCGATACCCTATATGACGCCAAAGAGGGTCCAGCCAGTCAAATTTTAAAAACTTTTGCTAAATATGGTGACTCAGTTATTGGTCTTTCAGCAGTACCGCGTAGCGAGGTTAGTAAATTTGGAGTGATTGATGGAGCGGCTGTAGACGAGCGAATTTATGAAATTAAACGTTTTATAGAAAAACCATTACCTAGCGAAGCGCCTTCTAATTTAGTGGCAGTTGGTGTTTATGTTCTTACGCCGGAAGTTTTGTCTTGGCTTACCACCATGCGACCTGGGCCCAGCGGTGAATTGCGATTAGCCGATGCTTTTCAGCAAATGTTGGCCCATGACCGCCCTCTTTATGGACAAGAGTTTAATGGTACTTGGCTTGATACTGGTGATAAATTAGGTTTCATTAAGGCCACTATTCAACTAGGCCTGAAAAATAAAGAAATTGGTCCTGAGCTGAAGAAATTTATTAGAACATTATCTTCATAATTCTAAAGAGAACAGACCGGTAGTTGAGCCAATTTGGGCATAAAAATATAGGGTATTGGCTTTTTTATCAATGGCGCCGTTGCCTAAATGGTCAGTATTGGTTAATTGCCAAATAAGATGTGATTGTTGATTATCCACTTCTATAACTTGCCAGCCGTTGTCTTGTCCAAAGATTAAATAATTATCTGAATTAGGCAAACAGATCAGTTGAACAATTGGTTGACTAAAACGGCCCAATAACTCAGTTGTTGCTGTATCAGGATTGGCTAGCCATAATTCAAATTGACTGCTAAAAGCAATTTTACCATTGGGTAGGGGACAGGCCAATGAAATTGAGGCGGTGTCTAGCCAATTAGTAGCGAGCTTTTGTTCATCTATAAGGGCACGAATAGAGGTAGTGGTCAAATTTTTAGTTGCTAAATTAAATTGGCGATTATCTAGCGGTAAAATAGCCCCAGAGAGAGTGGTGGTGGGTAGAGCGGCTAATAATTGCGGTTCGGATTTTTTAAATAAACGGATATCTTTAACTATGGTAGTTTGCGCTGGCCAGATCGTTAAAGTTTTATGCCATTCATAATAGCCAGGCAAACTTAAATTGACATTATAATTACCAGGTCGGAGATTTTTTAATTTGACTGGGGTGACTATTTTTTTGGGCTTACCCCACCACGCTTTGAGCTCATTAATATTTACTAGGGCATTGGCGGGTTCACTTTTAATTTCTAGTAAGCCAGTTCGTTCTAGTTTCCATGAATGCCAATTAATGCGGTAACCATTGGCATAAATTAGAATAGGTGGAGTAATTAAACAGAAAAGCAGAATAAAAATTTTAGAAAGCCACCATCTTTGCCTAGTTGACATATTAGTCAATTCTATGGATATTAACGCCAATAGCTTGTAGCCGTTCAGCTAGGGCTTCATAGCCACGTTCAATTTGGTAAATATTGTCTATTTCAGTAGTTCCTTCAGCAATGAGGGCGGCGATGACCATGGCGATGCCGGCGCGCAGGTCGGGTGAAGTTAATTTGCGGCTGTGCAGGGGGGTTGGTCCATTGACCACTACTCGATGCGGGTCGCACATAATAATATTGGCTCCCATTTGAGTAAGCATATCGGTAAAAAGAAGACGGCGGTCATAAATAGTTTCATGAATAATGCTTAAGCCCTGAGCTTGAGTCATTAAAACGGTGTAGGGCGATTGAAGATCTGTGGGAAAGCCTGGATATTCATGAGTTTTAATGTTATAGGCTTTAATTTTTGGGCTAGGCAACATTTTCAGCCAATTCTCGCCTTGTTCAAAACGGACGCCTATTTTATGGAAGATATTGAGTAAAATAGCAATGTGATCAGGATGACAATTGGTAATTAATAATTCCGTCTGACTTGCAGCAGCCAAGATAGCAAAAGTGCCAGTTTCAATGCGATCGGGAATAACAGTAAAGTTGCCGCCTTTGATATAATCAACGCCCTCGATAGTAATAGTGGGGGTGCCAGCGCCAGAAATTTTTGCTCCTTGAGTATTAAGATAGTTGGCTAAAGCTACAATTTCTGGTTCCATTGCGCAATTTTTGAGGGTAGTACGCCCCTCAGCCAGTGTAGCAGTCATCATCAGGGCTTCTGTCCCAGTAACGCTGACCGTTGTAAAAAAGTATTCGGTGCCTTTAAGTTTTTTAGCAGTAAGGTGATAATAATTATTAGCAATATGGATAGTCGCCCCGAGGGCAGAAAAACCCTCTAAAAATAAATCAATTGGCCTTACACCCGCTCCAATAACACAGCCGCCGGGGTGGGGGAAGCTGACTTCTCCAGTGCGGGCCAATATGGGGCCGACAAACATAATTGAGGCCCTAAATTTATTAGCCAGTTCTGGCGGGATACTAGTGGTTTGGATATTTTTAGTGCTGATAGAACATTGATGGTCTTGGCGGTTTACTACTCCACCTACGGCTTTAATAATTTCCAGAGATAATTTAATATCTTCAATGGCCGGTAAATTATTAATAGTAACCGTTTCTTCGGATAGTAGGCTGGCGGGGATGATTTTGAGAGCTGAATTTTTAGCCCCATTAACTTTAATCTGTCCTTTAAGCGGTGTCTGTCCTTGGATTACAAACTTACTCATAATATAAGTTAAAAGATTTATTGATTGTGATTATAATGATAGACCACTTTGTTGATTCTTTCAACTTGTGCTACACTTATTAAAGTTAAAAAATATTTTATTGCTATATGGTTTCATCATCTACTCCGCGGCGTAAGTGGCGCTGGCTATTAGTTATTTTGCTACTATTTATTGCTATAACTATTGGTTTTTGGGCGGGCATTATTTATAACGGAAAAGCGGAAATAGTTCGCCGTTTATCTGATCCAGAGATAGTATTTTTAGGTAAGGTTAGCGGATTATATAATTCTGACACTGGAGGGCGTTTATCTTCTGATCTTAATTTTAATTTATTTTGGCAGACTTGGGACATAGTCAAAACTAATTATGTGGATCATGATCAACTAACAGATAAACAGATGTTTTATGGAGCTCTACGGGGTTTAGTTGGCTCGACCAAAGATCCTTATACGATTTTTATGGATCCAGAGGATGCTAAGATGTTTAATGAGGATCTAGCTGGCAGTTTTAGCGGTATTGGAGCTGAAGTGGGCCTGCGTAATGATGTCATAACTATTATTGCCCCTTTAGCCGATACACCAGCTGAGCGCGCTGGTCTTAGGGCGGGGGATAAAGTTTATGCTATTGATCAACAATCTACGGCCGGGTTAACGGTTGATGAGGCTGTTAAAAAAATTCGCGGGCCCAAGGGGACAAAAGTAACTCTAACTATTGGGCGGGGTGATGCGAAACTGCAGGATATTACTATTGTGCGTGATAATATTGTGGTTAAAAGTCTTAATTATTCGTATGATTCAGCGACCGGTATTTATACTATTACTATTAATAATTTTAATGCCGACACCGAAACGCTTTTTGCTGAAGCCGTTGAAGACATTAAGGTTAAAAAACCCAAGGGACTTATTCTCGATTTGCGTAATAACCCTGGTGGCTATTTAGATACCGCTGTAGCCATTGCTAGTTATTGGATAGAGAGTGGAGTAATTGTTAGCGAACAGTCAGCTACTGAGCCACCGCGTCAACAAATGGCTCGTGGTTTTGCTCCGCTGGCTAATTTACCCACCGTAGTCTTAATTAATCAAGGTAGCGCTTCAGCCTCCGAAATTGTAGCTGGTGCTTTAATGGATTATGGACAGGCAACAACTATTGGCAAAACTACTTTTGGTAAAGGGTCGGTCCAGATAGTTAAAGATTTGTCAGATGGTTCTATGATTAAAATAACCACGGATAAATGGTTGACACCAAGCGGTGTTTCCATTAATGACAAGGGTATTACTCCTAATATTGAGATTGACTTTACTGAGGAAGATTTTAATGCTAATCGTGACCCGCAAATAGAGAAAGCTAAAGAATTTTTATTAAATCAGGTTGGTAAATAGTTTTTATTGTTCTAACTAACAAAAAACACCGCTAGTGAGCGGTGTTTTTTATTAATATTTCTATTCTTCTATATGGATAATTTTTGTTGATTGTAGATGATTATCAAAACGGCGTATTTTTTTAGTTTGTATTTTAACTTGGCCGGCCTTAGTAGCAAATAAAGTATCATCATGACCGACGGCTACGTTTTTGCCAGCTCGGTATTTAGTGCCACGTTGGCGGACAATAATAGCGCCAGCTTTAGCGGTTTGTCCATCTTGTAATTTTATGCCCAGTCGCTTGCTTTGAGAATCACGTCCTAGCGAGGTTGACCCGCCAGCTTTTTTGTGTGCCATAAGATTTGCAATTAAGTTTGTTTAGGCAATATAACAGAGTATAACGAGCTTGTCAATTATTGTGCTAACTAGTATAATGATAGTAATTTTTAGCCTAAAATAAAATTATGCCTTCAAAAAGCGTTAAACGGGTCTTGTTTAGTCGGTGGCTAATAGTTTTACTGTTTATTTTTAGTTTGGCCTTAGTTTTACATAATAGTTTTAGCTATCTTGATCCTGATTTTGGCTGGCATTATGCAGTGGGGCGAGAAATTTGGCAAAATCATGCAGTGCCACACTTAGAACATCATCTTCTTCCCGTTGCTGGCCAATCTTGGGTGGACCATGAATGGTTATCTAATGTCCTGATTTATCTTACATATAATTGGGGCGGTTATCTGCTGGTAAGCTTTCTGTTTGCTCTGCTTACTATACTTATTTGGTACTTATTGGCCCAAGAGACAATAAAACACTGGCTGGATAATAAAACTAATTCTGTAGTTTTTTGGCTTTTATTGCTTATTAGTCTTAAAGCATCTTTACCTAATTTGGGGGTGCGAGTTCAAGAAATTACCGTTTTTTTTGTGGTGCTTTTAAATATTTGGTTAGCCCAGTCAGTCCGTCAGCGTAAGTGGCCAACCTGGAAAATCATCGTTGTACCTTTACTTTTCTGGTTGTGGGCTTCGCTACATGGAGGATTTTTAATTGGTTTAGCAATCTTTACTGCTTGGTTTTTCTTTAGACTTATTCTTTATTGGCTGCCTCATAAGTCTAACAAGGGAATTAATATCTTGCCCAAGAGTGTTATTATTCGTTCAGGTTTAACCCTGGTTTTATCTTGGATAGCTACTTGCTTAACCCCCTATGGTTTGGGACTTTACCAATTTCTAGGAGATTATGGTACCAGCAGGGCTTATCTATGGTGCATCGTTGAATGGCTACCAATGACTGAAGCTTTATGCAGTTGGCGCATGGTTTATTTTATTATTTTTGGCCTAGCTTTAGCTTTATTAATTTTTCACTGTTGCAGTCACGACAAACATGATCGCGAAATGGTCCTCTGGCTAAAGCAACAAGATTGGTGGACTCTTATTTTATCTCTTATTTTATGGATAGCGGCTTGGCGTTCATTACGTCATTTTCCGCTTTTTGCAGTTGTCTCCTTACCATGGATGGCTGGATTTTTCTACCATTCTTGGCACGATAATTTGTTTCAGCCAGATACATGGCCTAATTATTTAAAATGGTTTGTGGCGGTGATTGTTATTTTAACTTCTTTATTATTAATTATAGATACCCATTGGTCTGTGCACCCAGAAAAAGATTATTGTCATACTTATCCTTGTGTCGCTATGAGTTATCTGCGGCAGTCGCCCTACGCTAGTTGGCCCACAATTGTTGAATATGGTTGGGGTGGTTATTTTTATTGGCTTTGGCCTGAGAAGCCTATTTTTATTGATGGCCGTCTACCCCAATATATGTGGCGCGGTCAAAGTCTAATTGAGCATTATGGGCGCTTTTTTAAAGAGACAGAAGTTAACAAAACGCTAGATGATTATGGTTTAGATGTAATAGTTATTCCTCAGCCTCGGCCTGTTCATTATAATTGGGCTGAAACTTTGTTTTTAGGGCGGGGACTCGCCGAAGAAGATTATTATACTTTATCTGATATAGTGCGGTGGGCTATGCTGAAGTCGCCGGACTGGCGTCTGGTTCATGCCGATATTACCGCCATGATTTATGTCCGTCAATAGTCGGCCTAGTTTAGATTTGTGTCTTCCAGTATATAATGAAGCGGCTATTCTAGCAGACAATGTTGAACGTCTTGTAGGCTTTATTACGGCTAAGGATTATGGCCTTGATTGCCGTATTATTATTTTAGTCAATGGTTCTACCGATCAATCAGCTAAAATAGCTGAGCATTTATCTAAAAAGTATCCTAATTTGGTAGAATCTCGAGTTTATCTCTTGCCAGGCAAAAGTCGAGCTCTGTTAAATTATGCTGATACTAGTTCTGCTGAGTGGTGGGGCTTTGTTGATGCCGATTTGTCTATTTCTTTTGAAAGTTTAGCAAAACTTTTTGAGGTTATAGTTAATAAATCCGCTGATCTGGTGATTGCTTCTCGTTTTCTGCCCGAATCTTCATGCGAGCGGGCTGTTTATCGGGGAATTGTTTCGGCATTATATAATAAATTAGCTCGACATGTTTTAGGTACTACTGTCAAAGATCATCAATGTGGTTGTAAGTTTGTGTCTCATGAATTATGGCGAGCTGTTCGTCCTTTTCTTCGAGAGTCAGATTATTTTTTAGACACCGCGCTGATTGCTTGGGCGGAGCGTTTAGGTTGGCGGATTAAGGAAGTGCCAGTGGATTGGGCTGATAATCGTTACGGGGCAAGGACAACTAAAGTTAAATTAATTAAAGATACTATTCAATTTTTGGTAAGTCTTAGACGTTTACGTCGTGATTTGAAGTCTTATCGAGAATAGCACCCCCCTTGTTTTTTTTATTTTTTTTTGCTAGATTTGGTTTAGCCTTTTTGCGCCGTTAGCTCAGGTGGTAGAGCAACTGCCTTTTAAGCAGATGGTCACAGGTTCGAATCCTGTACGGCGTACCAAAATGATTATTTAGTTTTTTACCATTATTCTGTGGCCATCCTAGCTCAGTTGGTAGAGCAACGGTTTTGTAAACCGTAGGTCGTCGGTTCAAGCCCGACGGATGGCTCAAAAAAATAACTCCTTACAGTGGAGTTATTTTAATATGGACACAATACAATGAAAAATCTTATTTTTCTTTCGTCTGGCTTAGCTTTTTGGCTGTCCTTAAACAGCCGGTACAGACTTTGACTGTTTGCCCGCCAATTTTATAAGTTTGTAAATTAATGCCTTGCCGTTTCAGAGTCTTGATATTAGAATGGGAGCGACTAGCGCCTTTAGTGGCGCTACGGCGACAGATATCACACTTTTTAGCCATAGTTGTAATTCATTAAGTAAGCAAAATAAAAATACTCTAGTTCATGAGATTGGATCTAGCTTAACAAGTTTTGCCAAAATAATCAAGGCGTGTTAATCTATAATAATCTAACTCAATAAATATTATGATAAATCTTTTTCTTATTATAATCCTATTGCTGTCAACCATAGCTCATGAATATAGTCATGCCTGGACAGCGGCTAGGCTAGGTGATGATACGGCGGCTCGAGCTGGTCGTCTGACTTTAAATCCTCTAGCCCATTTAGATATCTTCGGTTCCCTCATTATTCCTGGCCTTTTATTATTAGCCGGTTCCCCGATAGTTTTTGGTTATGCTAAGCCAGTGCCTATTAATTTTAGTAATTTGCGAGGCGGCTTTAAGGGGGTAGCTAAAACAGCTTTAGCTGGACCAGCGGCTAATTTTGTTTTAGCCATAGTAGCTGCTTTAGCGATGCGCTATTTAGCTGGCGGTCCTGGTTCGGCCTGGGGGCAACTTTTATTCCTCATGACTATGATTAACGTGGTGCTTATGACGTTTAACTTATTGCCTGTTCCACCCCTTGATGGTTCTAAAATTTTAGCGCTTCTTTTGCCAGAGCGTTGGCGGTATTCCTACTTAGCCTCTGAACGTTGGAGTTTTTTTGTTTTACTTTTTATTATGGTAATGTTTCCAGATTTAATTTATTATCCGGTGAGCTGGTTGATGAGTTGGCTAATATGACTTCTTGACTTAATCCATCTCTTTTGCTACATTAATAGGCAACTAAGCATTATACCCTGGCTTAAAGTTGCCAGCTTTATTTTTAATTATTAAGAACGAGTATTGTTTTTATGCCCACAATTAATCAGTTAATTCGTCATCCACGGACAGTCGCCAGTCATAAGAGTAAGACACCAGCCTTACAGGTAACAACCGATTCTCTGCACCGTCGGAAGAGTGTTATTAGGAAAGGTTCGCCCTTTAAGCGGGGGGTTTGTCTTAAGGTTACTACCACCACCCCAAAGAAACCTAATTCTGCTTTACGAAAAATTGCTCGAGTTCGCTTGTCTAATGGCATGGAGGTGACTGCCTATATTCCCGGTATTGGTCATAATTTGCAAGAACACTCAATTGTTTTAATTAAGGGTGGTCGTACCAAAGATTTGCCAGGGGTGCGCTATAAAGTAGTGCGCGGGGTTTATGATACCCAAGGAGTAGAAAATCGTCGCCAAGCTCGCAGTCGGTATGGCGCTAAGGCTCCTAAATAATTGTTTATTTAATATTTAATGTATGAGAGGAAAACAGGCTCAAAAACGAGAAATAGCTGGTGATGCTAAATATAATGATCCGGAAGTGGCTAAGTTTATTAATTACCTTATGAAGGATGGCCAAAAGACAGTAGCTGAACGTATTGTTTATGATTGTTTTGATATTCTAAAAGAAAAAACTAAGCAAGAGCCACGTCATGTTTTTAATAAAGCTTTAAAAATGGTTTGTCCTTTGGTAGAGGTTCGTGGTCGGCGGATTGGAGGGGCCAACTATCAGGTGCCCTACCAAGTACGCGGTGATCGCCGTTTTACTTTAGGTTGTCGTTGGCTTATTACCGCCGCTAAGGGTCGTAAGGAACACTCCATGGCTGAAAAATTAGCTGCTGAGATTTTAGATAGTATTAAAGGAGAAAGCGCATCAGTGAAGAAAAAACTGGATGTGCATCGTATGGCTGAGGCTAATAAAGCCTTTGCTCATTTTGCGCGCCATTAGTACTTAGTAAACTTTAGCTAACTATTTATGATTAATGAGATGGTTGGTTAGTTTTTGGTGTATTTTTATTATTTTTTTATTTTCTTTATTATTGTTATGCGCGAATTTAAACTAGAAGATTTAAGAAATATCGGGATAATGGCCCATATTGATGCTGGTAAGACAACTTTTACTGAGCGAGTTTTATTTTATACCGGCAAAAAACATAAAATTGGGGAAACTCATGATGGACAGGCGGAAATGGATTGGATGGCCCAAGAAAAAGAACGGGGTATTACTATTACTTCTGCGGCTACTACTTGTTTTTGGAAGGGCAAGCAAATTAATATTATTGATACTCCAGGGCACGTAGATTTTACGGTAGAAGTAGAGCGTTCACTGCGGGTGCTAGATGGAGCTATTGCAGTTTTTGATGGTGCCGCCGGAGTGGAGCCACAATCAGAAACCGTGTGGCGTCAGGCTGATAAATATAAGGTGCCGCGATTGTGTTTTGTAAATAAAATGGATAAAATGGGGGCTGATTTTGTTATGAGCCTTAATTCTATTCGCGAACGGCTCAATCCTCGAGCCGTGGCTGTTCAGCTTCCTATTGGCGCAGAGGAAAATATGCGAGGGGTTATTGATCTAATTACGGAGAAAGCTTTTGAGTTTCATGGGCAATATGGCGAGCAAATTGTGGAAATACCCATACCAGATAAGATGAAAGAAGAAGTAAGTAAATATCGGCACGAAATGGTAGAAAAAATTGCCGAATTAGATGAATCTTTAATTGACAAATATCTCAATGGCGAAGAAATCACCGAGGAAGAGTTAAAAAACGCTTTGCGGCAAGAGGTTATTGCTAATGAAATTTATCCTGTTTTTTGCGGAACAGCTTTAAAAAATATCGGCATCCAGCCAGTTTTAGATGCTGTGGTAGATTATCTGCCTTCACCCATAGATTTGCCAGAGATAGAAGCTAATGACGCCAATGATCCTAATAAAGTTATTATAGTTAAGCCGGATGATAATGATCCTTTTGTTGGCTTAGCGTTTAAGATTGCTACCGACCCCTATGTCGGCCGTTTATGTTTTGTTCGGGTATATAGCGGCATTTTAAGGGCTGGTTCTTATGTGATCAATTCGGCTAATGGTTCTAAAGAACGTATTGGCCGTTTAGTGCGGATGCATGCTAATCATCGCGAAGAAATTACCGAAGTGTGTGCCGGGGATATCGCCGCAGTTATTGGCCTTAAAGAAACGGCGACTGGTAATACTTTGTGCGATGAAAATCAGCGAATTTACTTAGAGTCTATTGTTTTTCCTGAACCAGTTATTAAGATTGCTGTTGAACCGAAAACTAAAGCTGACCAAGAAAAAATGAGTTTAGCGTTAGCGCGTTTAGCTGAAGAAGATCCGACCTTTAAGGTAGAAACTGATGAAGAAACTAGTCAAATTTTAATTTCTGGCATGGGTGAACTTCACCTAGATATTATTGTTGATCGCATGAGGCGTGAATTTGGGGTTGAAGCTAATGTGGGCCAGCCGCAAGTATCTTATCGGGAAACCATTCGCCAAACAGCCGAAGCTGAAGGTAAATATATTAAACAGTCAGGCGGCCGTGGTCAGTATGGACATTGTTGGTTGCGTTTAGAACCGCAACCCGAAGGGCAGGGTTCAGAGTTTGTTGATGAGGTCAAGGGTGGAGTTATTCCTAGGGAATTTATTCCAGCCATTGAGAAAGGGTTTCGCGAAGCTCTGGACAAAGGAGTGCTGGCGGGGTATTCTATGGTTGATATTAAATGCACAGTTTTTGATGGTTCTTATCATGAAGTTGACTCCAGTGAGATTGCTTTTAAGATGGCCTCTATTTTAGCCTTCAGAGAGGCTTGTAATAAGGCTCATCCCGTACTTTTAGAACCAATTATGAAGGTAGAGGTTGTTACCCCGGAAGATTATATGGGTAGCGTTATTGGCGATCTTAATGCTAGACGAGGCCAGATTGATCGAATGTCTGACCGTGGCCGGCTTAAGGTTATTGATGCGCGAGTCCCCTTAGCAGAAATGTTTGGTTATGCTACTCAGCTAAGGTCAATTAGTCAGGGGCGATCTAATTATACTATGGAGTTTTTACATTATCGGGAAGTGCCGCGTAATGTGGCTGAAATAATTATTGGCAAAGCCGGCAAATAAATTATCTTAAATTATGGTAATTAAGAATATATGATTAATAATTTTGAGCAAATTCTGCGTTTGGCCCAATTAACCGGTGATCGGCTGATTGTAGCTGACCAGGAAAATCCAGCAAGCAGCTTAGTAATTTTATCGCTAAGCGATTATGAGAAGCTCTTAGATGCGGCTGGCTTGACAAAAGGTCAAGGCTTTGCTAAATTAAGCAGTAATGTTGCCAGTCCTGAGACTGGTAATGTTTCTGTCAAATCAAGTTTTGTGGAACAGATTAATGATCAGCAGAAATCTCATTGGTCTATTCCGGCTAGCCGTAAGTCGGCGGCTAAGGATTTGCTAGATAATAAATAATAATTTAATTAAAAATTATGACCGCTAGCCCTTGATTGGCTAGTTGGCTTTAACCAAGAAAATATGTCTGAGAAGTATGAACGCACTAAACCGCACGTTAATGTCGGCACCATTGGCCACATTGACCATGGTAAGACTACTTTAACGGCGGCTATTTTATCTGTTTTAACTGCTACTGGTCATAAAGCAACCCAGAAAAGTGTTGATCAGATTGATTCAGCGCCAGAAGAAAAAACTCGTGGCATTACCATTGCTACTACTCATGTAGAGTATGAAACAGACAAACGTCATTATGCCCATGTCGATTGTCCAGGTCACGCCGATTATATTAAGAATATGATTACCGGGGCAGCGCAGATGGATGGAGCAATTTTGGTAGTAGCCGCCACTGACGGCCCTATGCCCCAAACACGGGAGCATATTTTATTAGCTAAACAGGTGGGTGTTCCCTATATTGTTGTTTTTTTGAATAAGTGCGATATGGTGGAGGACAAAGAGCTGATTGACCTGGTAGAAGAAGAAATTCGTGATTTATTAAAGAAATATGGTTTTCCGGGAGATACCACCCCTATTATTCGTGGCTCAGCTTTGCAGGCCTTACAGAATCCAACTGGTGAATATGCTAAGCCTATTTTAGAGTTAGTGGATACTTTAGATAATTATATTCCTGAGCCACAACGTGATGTGGATAAAGACTTCTTAATGCCCATTGAGGATATTTTTTCCATTGAGGGTCGGGGTACAGTGGTAACTGGTCGTATTAGCAGCGGCGTGGTTAAAGTCGGCGATGAAGTAGAGTTAGTTGGTTTGGGAGAGACCAGAAAAGTAGTGGTAACCGGCATAGAGATGTTTAATAAGACATTAGACCAAGGTATGGCGGGAGATAATGCTGGCATTTTACTGCGAGGCATTAAGAAAGATGAAGTAGAACGCGGTCAAGTTTTAGCTAAACCAGGCAGTATTACACCCCACACTGAATTTGAAGGTGAAGTCTATGTCTTAACTAAAGAGGAAGGTGGACGCCATAAGCCATTTTTTACTGGCTACAAACCACAGTTCTATATTCGTACCACTGATGTTACAGGCGAGATTCAATTGCCCGAGGGGACTGAGATGGTCATGCCCGGGGACACTGTAACCTTAAAAATTAAATTAATTACTCCTATTGCCATGGATGAAAAAATGAGATTTGCTATCCGTGAAGGTGGACGAACAGTTGGTGCGGGAGTGGTAACTAAAATTATTAAATAGACAATTAGTCCTGTTGCTTAACGGTGACAGGACTATTTTGTTGTTTATAAAATAAATAGCCAAAACCATGCCTGACAAAAAAGTTGTTCCTACTGACTATAAGCAGAGAATTCGCATTAAGATTCGCGCTTTTGATCATAAAATTGTTGATCAATCCACTAAAACTATTATTGAAACGGTGGAACGTACTGGCGCTAAAATCTATGGACCGATTCCTTTGCCGATTGAGAAGAAAAAATATACTGTTAATAGTTCAACCTTTGTTCACAAGAATTCTCGTGATCAGTATGAAATGCGTATTCATAAACGTTTGCTAGATATTGTTGACCCAGCTAGCAAGACGGTAGAGGCACTGATGAGTTTAAACTTACCCGCTGGCGTGGATTTGGAAATTAAAATGTAGTTTGTTATTTTAAATTAAATAGTAATAATTTAGTTAGGCCTTAAAAAACCTTTCATGGTAAAAATGAGAGAAGTCTTTAAGGAGGTAGCTAGATTAGATTGGAGGAAAAATCAAAACAGTTGACAGAATCTATAAGCTAAATAATTCAATTTGAGCTCGATTTTGCAGACTGGTTTTGAGATACCAGTTTTTTTATTTAAGTTTTTAAGGAAGTATGAAGTTTATTTTAGGCAAAAAATTGTTTATGACCCAGTTGTGGCGAGACGATCGGGTAGTGCCAGTTACTTGTATACAAGTTGAACCGTGTGTTATTACTCAGGTTAAAACTAAGGAGCGTGATGGCTATCGGGGAGTTCAGATAGGCACAGGTCGACGGGCCGCTAAAAATATTGCTAAACCACAGCAAGGCCACTTTGGTGCATGGGGCAATTTTCAATACCAGCGAGAATTTAATTTAGATTGTGAGCCGATAGGCACAGAAGAACAATTATCAGTTGGTCAGCAAATTGCTTTGTCTACTTTTGTTCCAGGTGATCGGATACAGGTAACATCTATCAGTAAGGGTCGGGGTTTCCAGGGTGGTGTTAAGCGGCACGGTTTTCATGGACAAGGTCGCAGTCATGGTGTTAAAGACCAACAACGTATGCCTGGCTCAGTAGGCGCTACCGGCCCAGCCCATATTTTTAAGGGAACAAGAATGCCGGGACGCTATGGTGGTCAGCAAGTAACAGTTAAAAATTTAGAAGTAGTTGAAGTAGATGAAGTGAATGGCTATTTGTATATCCGTGGCGCAGTGCCAGGGTGGCGCAACAATTTAGTAGCTATTAGCGGTAGCGGTGAACTTATTCTTAAAGCTGATCAAGCTCCAGCTGCAGCAGAGGCAGAGGTTAAGAAAGATGATACTGAAATAGCCGTTGATACTAAGGCAGATGAACTAACGGATAATCCAGAAAAGCCAGAGCCAGTGACGGCTTAATTAAAGTTAATAATATGATTAAATATAAAGTATACAATCAAGAAGCTGAAGTTATTGGTGAACAAGATTTATCCGAAAAAGTTTTTGGTGTAGCTATTAATGAGGGGTTAGTGCATCAAGCTTTAATGGCTCAACTAGCTAATACTCGTCGGGCTATTGCTGATACTAAAGATCGAGGAGAAGTGAGGGGCGGAGGCAGAAAGCCTTGGCGGCAGAAAGGTACCGGCCGAGCTCGCGCTGGTTCTAATCGTAGTCCATTATGGATTGGGGGTGGAATTACGTTTGGTCCGACCAGGGATCGAAATTTTTCCCAGAAAATTAATAAAAAGATGGCCTCTCGGGCTATTTGTATGGTCTTAAGCGATCGGCTAGCTACCAAGAATTTAATTATTGTTGATAATCTTACTGTCCCCGAAGGTAAAACTAAGGCCTTGAAACAGATAGTAGATAAATTATTGGCGGCTCAGGAGCCAGAAAATGTTAAAAAGAATTCCAGAGTTTTGATATTGACTACTATAGATAATGAACCACTAAAATTAGCCAGCCATAATTTACCGCGGTTGCAAGTTGTTAATGACCAGAATATCAATCTAGTTAGTCTGTTACGGGCGCCCAAGCTTATTATTACTCAGCCTGTTGTTGATATCTTACAAGCGCGTTATGGCCAGACTGTTAATTAAATAATATTATGGACAAGAAAAATAGAAAGACAATTAGTAAACCAACCCCAGACGATAAGACTCAGGGAGAGGCTAAAATTATTGAGGTAGATCGCCAATCCCTAAAAAAAGGACAACTGGCCAATGTTTTAATTAAGCCGGCAGTGACTGAAAAAGCCGGAACTCTTAACGAATTGAATCAATATGTTTTTGTGGTAGACAGGGGGGCGAATAAGATTACTATTGCTAAGGCTGTTGAAGCTTTTTATGGCGTTAAACCAGTGGCGGTTAATATTATTAATATGCCTGGCAAAAAAGTAGTGCGTGGACGAATTAAGGGACAACGGTCTGATTGGAAAAAAGCTATTGTAACCCTACCGGCTGGTAAAACTATAGCCATTTATGAGGGGGTGTAATTTATTTTAATTAAGATTTATGGCGATTAGACAAGCTAAACCGACAACTCCTGGACTGCGTGGCGCTAGCTACGATAGTTTTAGTGATATTACTAGCATTACTCCGGAACGTCAGCTACTAGTTATTCGCAAACAGCATAGTGGCCGGAATAATCAAGGCAAAATCACGGTTCGTCATCGTGGTGGCGGGCATAAACGATATATCCGTTTAGTGGATTTTAAGAGAGATAAGTTTGATATCCCCGGTAAGGTTAAAAGCATTGAATATGATCCTAATCGTGGAGCCAGATTAGCTTTGGTTTACTATCCTGACGGAGAGAAACGATATATTATTGCTCCTTTAGGTCTTAAGGTCGGTGATGAAATTTTAAGTTCTAAAAAACTTATTGAGATTAAAACCGGCAATGCTTTGCCTTTAGAATATATTCCAGCTGGAGTGCCGGTGCATAATGTGGAGTTACGACCAGGTTTTGGCGGTAAATTGGCTCGGTCTGCTGGTAATGCCTTGTATGTGATGGGAACAGATAAACGTTATGCTCAGCTGAAGATGCCCTCTGGCGAAATTCGTTTAGTAGATAAAGCCTGTCTTTGTACTATTGGTCAAGTAAGTAATCCAGAATTAGCGAGAATTAAGTTAGGCAAGGCAGGACGAAGTCGTCATTTAGGGATTAGACCAACGGTACGTGGTACGGCGATGAATCCTAAAGACCATCCGCATGGTGGTGGCGAAGGTAATCAGCCAATTGGCTTAAAATATCCCA
>JAKJDQ010000029.1 GCA_022705845.1 Patescibacteria group bacterium
TCCTGCATAATTAAGGCCTGACGGCCAGTTTCCTGTTTAATCTTTTTCAAATTCTTTTTTAGGTCAACCAACTGCTTAATGTCTGCATGAGAAAAATTAAGCCGTACAATGTCGGTACCGTTACGAATAAGACTTTTAAGAACATTATAGTCCCAAGAGCTCGGCCCAATAGTCGCAATAATTCGGGTATTCATAAATAGACTCTTGCCTAGATAATAAGCTTACTTTGTAAACGGTCTCTGGCTAAAGATTGGGCCTCCAGCAGGCTATCAAAAGTACCGGCATCAATCCAGGCTCCATGGACTAAACTGACTTCTAGCTCATGACGCGCTAGATACCAATTATGCAAATCAACAATTTCCAATTCACCGCGAGCGCTGGGCTTCAATTTTTTAGCTACATCAATGACTCGATGGTCGTAAATATATAAACCAGTAATGGCTAAATTGCTCTTGGGTTTAAGCGGCTTTTCTTCAATAGATAAGACTTCTGCCTTATTGTTTATTTCTACCACCCCAAAGCGCTCCGGATCTTTAACCTTTTTGGCAAAAATTTTAGCTCCTTTTTGAAAACTTCTAATGTCTTCAGTAAAATCATCTTCAAAAATATTATCACCTAAGATTAAAGTAACATTGTCTTCATCAATAAAATTCTCGCCAATAATAAAGGCCTCCGCAAGGCCCCGTGGCTTATCTTGAATCTCATAGGTTAATTTCACGCCAAACTGACGGCCACTACCCAACAAATTAAGATAATCGCCAGCTCTTTCGGGAGCAACAATAATTAGAATTTCCTTAACGCCCGCTTTTATTAAAGTATTAAGTGGATAATAAATCATCGGCCGATTATAAATCGGTAATAATTGTTTAGATGTTACTTTAGTACAGGGCCGTAGACGGGTAGCGCTACCGCCGGATAGAATAATTCCCCGCATATTACTTATTATCTAATAAATTTTGTAAATATTCAACTAGAGCCTCATGATAAGGCCTTAAAGCCGGTAATTTAGTCATTAATAAGGAGGAATACTGAGGCCGAGCCGCTGGCCGCGGTAAATCAGCACTGCTAATTGGTTTTATTGGCAAATTAAGATGGGCTAATTCGGCTAATTTCTGTAAAGCACCATACCAGGTAGTGGGCTCGCTATTAGCTATATGATAAACCCCGCTATCAGCCTGGGAAGCTAATAATTGCCAAGTAGCCTGAGCTAAATCTGGGGTATAAGTAAAACAGCTGAATTCGGCATCTACTCCTTTAAGTTCAGAAGAGGTAGCGGCTAATTGCAACATGATGTCAAAAAAACTGGGTTTAGCATTAGGACTAAGACCACGTGGACCAAATAATTTAGAAGTTCGAATAAGATAATAATTCAAGCCCTGTTCTTCTTCAACCATAAGAGAAACCTCGCCAGCCCGCTTGCTTCTTCCATACTCATTTATAGGGTGGGGCTCGTCATCTTCCTTATAACCCTCAGGTTTATCACCAGCAAATACATAATCACTAGAATAATGAATTAAGGTTAAACCTCGCTCCCGACACCACTGGGCTAAATTAGCTACTAGCTGATGATTTAAAATATCGGCCATTGTTCTCCCCGGTTCAGTCTCGGCAGCATCAACGGCATTATAAGCTACTGTATTTATTACGGCCTCAACGTGAGAAAGTGAATTTAACTTAACCTGCGCGAGCGGCCAATCACTTAAATCAAGATCATCACGGTCCCAACTAATAATATCATGGCCCCAAGATGGACCGCTTTGTGTTAGCTGAGTGCCTAAATTACCTTGTCCACCCAAAATTAACACCTTCATACTTTAGTTTTTTAGAGAGCGCCACCAAGCTTCATGTTCTTGATACCACCTTACCGTAGACTCAAGGCCAGAAATAAAATCAATATGAGGCTCCCAGCCTAATTCTTCTTTGGCTTTATGAAAATCTATGCTATAGCGCCAGTCATGCCCTGGACGATCAGCTACAAACTCAATATAAGACTCATCTTTGCCCAGCAAGCTAATAATTTCTTTAGCTAATTCCAAATTACTAATTTCATGGTCCCCGCCTAAACAATAGGTTTCTCCCAAACGACCATATAATAAAATAGCCTCTAGACCAGCATTATGATCATCAACATGAATCCAATCACGAATATTGCTGCCTTGGCCATAAAGAGGCACTTTCCGATCTTCAATTAAATTAGTAATAAATAAAGGAATAATTTTTTCTGGATATTGATAAGGCCCATAGTTATTAGAGCAATTAGAAATAGTAACCGGCAAATTATAGGTGCGATAGTAAGCCCTAACTAAATGGTCAGCCGCAGCTTTAGAGGCGCTATAAGGACTGCTAGGACGATAAGGGGATAATTCATTAAATTTAGGGTCATTAGGGCCCAAATCACCATAAACTTCATCAGTAGACACTTGATGGAATCTCACACTATGACGACGCGCGGCTTCTAATAAATTAGCCGTTCCTTCAATATTGGTTTTCACAAAAACTAGACTGTTGCCAATAGAGCGGTCCACATGACTTTCAGCGGCAAAATTCACTATGCAATCCGCTTGCCTCACTAGTTCATCAACTACCTCATAAGAAGCAATATCACCCTTAACAAAACGATAATTCTTCTGGTCAGCGATGTCCGCTAAATTAGCTAAATTCCCCGCATAAGTAAGCAGATCTAGATTAACAATTTCATCAGCTGGATGCTTTTTTAACCAGTAATGAATAAAATTAGAGCCAATAAACCCCGCCCCGCCAGTTACTAATAATTTCATAATGATATAAGCATTTAACTGATCTTATAAGGGGAATCGGCTATCTGCTCCCAACGAATTTCGTCCACTTCTTCGGTTTTATTAGTTCCGCGATATAGTTTGTCTGCCAAGTTAATAGACCAAGCATCTTGGTCGCCAATAGCCTTATAGCCATGAACGACACCTGGCGGGACAATTACCATTACCGGATTACTTTGACCCACTACTTCTTTTATATATTGACCATTAGTAGAGCTATTTTCACGCCGATCCCATAAATGAAGCTCAAAATCACCTGGACCCACAAACACAAAACAATCCGATTGATACTTATGTTCATGTGGCCCACGGGCTACCCCCGGATGAGTAACGCTAACATAACCCATTACTGGCTGGTAGTGATCTTCATCGTCACGATAAATCTCGGCTAGCCAACCCCGCTCATCTTCGTGTAGTGTAAGATGTTTAATAATAACACCGTGAATCATAAGCTATAAAATTATTTCTCATTATTAATCAAAAGCACTTCTAGGATAGCACTGGCCGCCCAAAAAAGCAACCACAAATTAAGATTAATATATGGTTGCACAAATCCAGGACAAATGGCTTCCGAAAGTAGAAAAAGCCCTAAACCCACCGAAAGCCAGCCATAAAGAAAATCATTAAATTGAAGACAAGTCTGCCATCTAAGTTTCATATTAGCTTTTTAATTTTGACCATAAAAATTGAAGCCTATGTCTTATGGCTTGCCATAAATTAGAACCGCTTAATTTAACCTGAATTTCTTCAATTGTCAAGGGGGTTAAGGTAGATAATTGATTATCGCCGACAGAAATAATAAATTGGTAACCATCATCAGGATACCAAAAAGCATCTTTAAGCGGTAGAACAGCCGACGCCTCACAAATTTGCTTACTACAGCTTGGCGCTTGGTAATCAGCCGCTATGAAATTAATGTCTGGATTTTTAGCTAAAAAACTATCTACCCGACGCGGATAAGGATTAAATACGGTGGAAGACAAAGAAAAAACACCGCTACCACTAAACTGAATATCCCCGCCTCGCCCCTTTATCTGGCTAATAGGACCATTGGTAATTATATGATATTGTTCATAGGTGTTGTCCAAAGATAAAGGCTCGCCGCCAACACTAATAACCTGACGGCTAGTGGGCTCAATAGTTTGCGCTGTCAGATCAGGAACATCGGTCCAAATCTGCCAAGAAAAATCTGGGCCAAAAACAGGCCATATTTGATCTCGCCAACTAAAAATAGATTGTTTAGTAGTCAGAGTAAATAAAACTTTAGGGCTAGCCTTAATTTCTACCCTATAAACCCCGGCGTCCATGGAACTAATGGCTATCTCTTGGTCTATCCGTCCTTGGTCTAAAGAAAAACGAGACGATTGTCTTCTAATATTACTAGGATCATAAACATTAACTTCCACCACTTTTTCGTCAGCTGCCAAGGGCTTAATACTATCGCTAGTTGCCGCTAAACGCCACGCCAGACTCTCGCCCTCTCCAACATAAACAATTAAATGCTGACTGCCGCGCCACTTGCCCGGCAATTCCTGCCAATTAGTATTAGCCTGATAATTATCTAGCATCGGCACCATGGCTAAAGGCCAAGAAAAATTATACAGAGCTAGTTGTGAAGCTGGTGGAGGATTATTAATAAAATCTTGCCAACTTAAATATACTGGCTGCTTCTGCCACAGATGATATGATCCCTCAGCCACAGAGGGCCAGCTTAAATTATTAAGGATAGGATTATTAAGGGGTTTAGTAATATATTGCCAATGGGCCCGATCTACCAGCACACCAACCTCTAGAGGAAAATCATCAGACTGACGCCATTTAATGGTTATTTCAGCTTGATTAAACCGCCGAGTTGGCCGCAAGTAAAAATATCCAGGCTCGCCAGTCATTATAAGGTCATCGCTAGAAGTAGCCCATCTTTCAGGCGGTCTAAACTT
>JAKJDQ010000030.1 GCA_022705845.1 Patescibacteria group bacterium
GCATAGATATCAAAGGGCTGATCGCTAGTAATCCTCTGGAGCTGATCACTAGAGAATAAACCAACTCTAATTAACGGCTCTTCAGCTAATTTCCGAGAGTATTCTACTATCCCTGGATCAGTCTGGGCCTCGCTATTATTAGTTTGACATTGTGGCTGATTAGCTCTTTCTGAGGCAGACAAAGCAATACAAAAAGCCTGATCGCTAGTAGAACTAGATTTTATAGCCGCCAATCGAGCTCGCTCGGTAGCTATAGCAGCATCAGATGGTTTAGTTAAAGAAATGCCTGGCACATACTGTCCTTTTATAACCTGTACTTTCTCACCTAGTTTATTATACCCTGTTATATATTCTACCGCCTTGGTTGAGGTTGTTGCATTGGCGGTTGTTTTGGTCGGTTTTATAGTATTAATTGTGCTATTGTTGGAGCTTTGAATAAAAGTGGGCTTACTTTGATTAGCATCAATAAAAACCCGTGCTAAACTCCCTTTTATGGGTTGCTGATTATACACTAATTGAAAATTCTCCTGAATAACACCAACAATACTGGCCTCTGGTCCAGCAATTTTAAAACTCACGCTTATTTTTTCTTTGGGTTTAATTTCTTTAGTTAAAGTAGTCACCTTAAAAAAAGACTGCCAACTTTTATGTTCAACTTTAGAAAAAGTCTTTAAAAAGGGGCCGGTTTCTAGACTAACCTGGCCAGCCGGCCAACTAATTTGGCTATTATTTATAAAAGTAAGATTAATAGTGGCTTCTTGCCCGGCATTCATAATTAGGTTGGTAGTATAGGGCTCAACAGTAGCGCTTAAATCAGCGGCTAGGGCGGTTGGCAGTAATAATTGCCCCACCAAATCTTTAGCGTCAGCCTTAAAACGCCAGCTATTTAAAATTTGGGCTGAAAAAAGAACAGCCAAGACAGCCACGGCTATACTAAAAACTACACTTAAAAAGTGTTCCTGTTTTTTGGCTACCACCCTTCTACGTTGTGTTAATTGGTAATAATTAAGATAAGCGGCGTATAATTTGGTTGGGTCATCCATATATTTTTTATTTCTTTTTTATAAATTGGAAATAGCTATACTAGATCTAAGTATAGCAAAAAAATCAAGAAAAGTCAAGATAAATGTAGACTTATCTTACTAAAGAGTTGCCAATCGGACAGATGTTTGTTAAACTATTATTAAACAATATTAAATATCCAAGGACTTTTTAAGAGCAAAAAATAAGTAGATTTTATAACAGCAAATTAACAAGGTCCTTCTCTAAAATTATTATTAAGTAATATAATGAATAATATTTAGACAAATTTTATTAATATTATATAGATTAGTCTACATTATTATAGACTAATCTTCTAAGATAACTTAATTTTTGAACAAAAAATATTATGGAAATCAACTCTCAAGAAAATAATGGGCAACTAGAGATTATCGTCCAATTATCTAATGAGGAATTCAAACCCTATATATTAGAGGGCGCTCGGCGCATTGCCAGTGAAGTCAAATTACCAGGTTTTAGGCCAGGCAAGGCCCCCTATGCCGTGGTTAAAGCTAAAGTTGGCGAAATGACTATACTAGAAGAAGCAGCTCGTGTGGCTATTAATCACACTATTGATGAAGCCATGAAACGCGGGACTGCTGGCCAGGCGACCATAGGACAACCCAATGTAGATATTACTAAGATAGCTCCGGACAATCCTCTAGAATATAAAATTAAAGTTAATTTACTGCCCAAAGTAATAATTAAAGACTATAAAAATCTGGCTATTAGACAGCCAGAAATCAAAATACCAGAGGAACAAGTAAATAAAACATTGGAACAACTACGTGAATCTGGCGCTCAAAAAATAGCTAGTCTAGAACCAGCTAAAATGGGTGACCTGGTAGTCGCTAATATCCAAATCTCGGCAGATAAAGTACCAATAGAAGGCGGACAGGGTCAAGGCGTTAATATAGTTTTAGGCAAAGATTATTTAGTGCCCGGACTTGACCAAAAATTACTAGGCGCTACGGTTGGGCAAGAATTACAATTCCAAATCCCCTATCCAAAAGACCATTACCAAAAAGCCCTAGCAGGTAAGCTAGCTGATTTTAAAATAAAAATTAATGAAATCTGGCACCGACAATTGCCAGAATTAGATGATCAACTAGCTAAAAACTTTGGCTTTGAGAAATTGGCGGACTTAAAAGAAAATATCAAAGCTAGTCTAATGGCAGAAAAACAGCAACAAATTGATAATGAAATGGAGATAAAAATATTTGAAGAATTAATAAATCGAGCCTCAATTGACAAAATTTCTGAATCATTAATTAATAAAGAAGCCGAGGCAATGTTAGATGAGCTACAATATAATTTAGAGCAAAATGGTGGTAATTTAAATGACTACCTCACTAGCATTAAAAAAACTAAAGAACAATTTCTTTTAGAGATACTACCACAAGCAGTTAAACGAGTTAAAACCGCTCTCATTGTTAAAGAAATTACCAAGCTAGAAGGAATTAACGCCACCAATGGAGAAGTTGATAAGGAATTAAATAATCTAAAAGAACGCTATAAAGATAACCAGGAAATCATGAACCGCCTTAATGCACCTAACTACAGAGAATATTTAGCTAATGTTATTGTTAGTAATAAGACCGTCCGTTTTCTCAAAGACCACAATATCATTACTAAAGAGAAAGAAAAAACGACAGCTAAATCTAAAACAACCAAAAAGGAGGAGAGTCAGCCAGTCAAAAAACAAAAAAAGACGACTCATCATAATAAATAATTTTGCCTCAATGTCTACCCTAGCAATCAACAAACGAGCTAATTATGACTATGAAATCCTGGAAAATTATGAAGCGGGCCTGGTTTTGACTGGCCAGGAAGTAAAAGCAGTCCGAGCTGGACAAATAAGTCTAAAGGGTAGCTATGTGGTCTTTCATGGCGGTGACCATCCTCAGGCTTTTTTAATTAATGCTCATATTGGGCATTATAAGCCAGCCGGTCCCTTGGCTGACTATAATCCCACCCGTAGTCGGCGGCTATTATTAAAGAAAAAAGAATTAAATCACCTCTTTGGACGAACTACTAACGAGGGCTTGACAGTAATACCGCTCAAACTATATACTAAGGGCAGTTTATTGAAATTAGAGATTGCCCTGGGACGGGGTAAAAAGAAATACGATAAACGTCAGGCAATCCGAAAACGTGAGTGGGATAAAAAACGCCGAACTTTAACAAAACAAACTTATTAATTAGGGGATGACGGGCTTCGCTCATAAGATGCGGTAATCAATCGAGCGGATAGGCGAGGATTACGCCTAAAAATCAAAACCAATAGATGCCAAAAACATCCTAGCTAAAGCAAAATCTCAATTTGCTTTTGCTCCTGTCGCTGCTTAATAAAAACGGCGACCATCGATAATGATAATGCCTAATAATCAACTATCGGTGTCATTTTGTTAGGCTGTGACCTGGGATCAATCCGCCTGCTTGAAACCAGGCCGAGACTATAATCAGGCCCCTTAAAAAATTTTTGTCCAATTTATATTTTTTAAGGTGTAGAAAATTGGACTATTATTCGTAAAACGATTGATTGCCTCTTATGATACAGGGGTTCAACTCCCCTCATCTCCACATAATTAAAAGGCCGCGATGGCGGAACTGGTAGACGCATCGGACTTAAAATCCGACGATATTAAAACATCATGAGGGTTCGAGTCCCTCTCGCGGCACGCTGGCTTATTTAAGCGGGTATCGTATAATGGCTATTACATTACCTTGCCAAGGTAGAGATACGGGTTCAATTCCCGTTACCCGCTCACAGCTAATTCTGATAAACATCTAATAACTTACATGAGACGAACTTTTCGCAAACCCAAGCCGAAGGAGGAAAAAAAATTCCGAGCTAATGAACAGATTATTGCCCGGGAGGTTTTTGTAATTGATGAAAATGGTAATTCTTTGGGCGTAATGGCCACCGAGACTGCTATTAAATTGGCCCAAGATGCCGAACTAGATTTAGTAGAAGTCAACCCTAACAATAATCCACCAGTAACAAAAATCATTAATTATGGCCAATTCCGCTACCGTATTGAGAAGAAAATGCAACAACAGAAATCCCGACAGAAAAAAATAGACATTAAAGAAATAAGATTATCTATTAGAATTGGCGAACATGATTTAAAAATGCGGGTAGACCAAGGCTATAAATTTCTATCCAAAGGAGATAAATTAAAAATATCCGTTGTTTTAAGGGGTAGGGAAAGACAACATCCCGAAAAAGCCGAAGAAACAATTAATCACTATTTGAAGCAGCTAGAGGCGCTAATGGACCAAACTTTATCTATTGAAGAACCCTTGACAAAACTCAATGACCGTCTTAGTATAGTAGTGGTAAATAAAAAATAACCGATTATTTCTTGTGAAATTAGGTGTAAAAACCTTTTTTTATTATTCTAAAATATGCCGAAATTAAAGACTTATCAGCCAGTTGCTAAGCGGATGAAACTTACTAAAACTGGTAAAATTAGACGACG
>JAKJDQ010000011.1 GCA_022705845.1 Patescibacteria group bacterium
CCTTCGTCTAATTTTTCTTCACCAATTAAGCATTTTACTATAGTAGTTTTGCCACTGCCCGATTGACCAACAATAGAAACAAATTCACCGGGATAAATATGTAAACTCAGGTTATCTAAAGCCTTAGTTTGGGGTGGATAAAACTTACTTGCATGAATAAATTGAATCATAATAGTTTACTAATTTAGAGCGGTAGTTAATAATTTGCTAGCTACTTCATAGCTCTTGGACCAAGTTGGTGAACCCAGGGTTACAACGATAAAATGCTGTTTAGTGTCTTGTTGCTGAGCCGCCATAGCTAAACAATGACCAGCTTCTGTAAGATAACCGGTTTTAGATGTCTCTAAAGAAAAATTTCCTTCTCTCAAGAGTTTGTTAGTATTTTTAATAGTATGGCTTTGCTTGGTATTGATAGTGCTGAATTGATAGCTAGCTGTTGTGCTAATCTTTTTAATAGTAGCATCTTGGCTAATATTTTTAAGAATTAAGGCATAATCTTTAGCCGTGCTAACATTATCCGGCGATAAACCGGTGGGCTCAACAAATTTAGTAGAAGTGGCGCCCCATTTTTTGGCATTAGCATTCATTTTGTTTATAAACTCGTCACGGGTTAGACCACTTAATCTCACCAGTGATTCTACGGCATTATTAGCTGAGCCTATAAGTGCTGAATAAACCAAATCGCGTACTTTTACCTGATCACCATCTCGTAAATTTACCATCGCCGCTTCAGATGGGGTACAATATTTTCCTATTTCTTTTTCATCTTCTTGACTATAAGTAACGACTTTATCAAGGTCGGGTTTAACATCTAAAAATGTTTTAACAGCGACCAGTTTGGTTAGACTAGCGATAGGTAAAACCTGGGTGGCATTTCTTTCCCATAAAACCTGGCCATTATCTCCGTCTAGGACAATAGCGGCTGCTGCCTCTTGGTTAGAGATATTGACCGCCTTAAAATTATTATTAGTCTTGGGTAATTTTTGGTAATAGGCAATGTCCTTAATAATCTGCCAATCTACGGAATCCTTGGGTAAGCGACCGTATAGTTTAGTAAATTGAGTTAGGGCTAATTTTTCTTTATTTAGATCTCTTTTTAAACTATTGTAGGCTAGATCATTAATAATCTGCCAATCTACGGAATCCTTGGGTAAGCGACCGTATAGTTTAGTAAATTGAGTTAGGGCTGCCTGTTCTTTAGATAAATCGCGGCCTGTTTGATTACTTAAAACCTTAGGACTAGTAGAAGTAATAGCTAATGTTGAAGAAGAAACCGGTTGAGAAATGATGGCCAAATTTTCTCCTTTTGGTAAAGGTTCTAATCTAACAGTAATAACCCCAGCGCCTAAAGGAGCTAGTTGAGCAAAGGCTTCCTTTTGTAAATCAATTACCCTATCGGGGTATATTTTAGGATCAGGACCATAGTCATTAATGACTACATCAACATATTTACCAGAAGCATCATGGTAAACCCTAACCTTTTGCCCTGGTGAATAAACATTAGAAGCGGCAAATAGTCCAGGGCGAAAATTATACCAACTAGCTCGACCGATAACACTCGAAGTAGAACTTGCTGAACTATCAGCAATTACAACTCCAGGCAAAACACCAATTATAAAAGCAGATAAAATCAAAAGGTGATATTTTAATAAAAAGATGATATTATGAGATAAAGACATAAATAAAATTGACGAAGTAAAACTTTTCTTCTTATAATGGCATTATAACATATTTTAAAGTAGTGACCAAGTTTATTTAGCGGGTGTCGTATAACGGTTATTATGTCAGCTTCCCAAGCTGAAGATGGCGGTTCAACTCCGCTCACCCGCTCCCGCCCGTGTAGCTTAGCTGGTAGAGCAATCCCTTCGTAAGGGAAAGGTCGTCGGTTCGAATCCGACCATGGGCTCAAAATATTTATTATTGTGGAGCAAAAAAATAATCAAACCATTTTTTAGGATTAGCACTTACTGTCAGTTTAGGCTGAGGTGGCGCTGGTAAATCAAAGACTTGACTATTTACTAAATTAGTAGTTGTATCAGTAGCCGATTGTTTGACTACTATTATCTGTTCATTAGGCTTTTGCAGGCCAAAATTCAGCCGTGCCTGTTCTTCTAAAAACTCTTTGGATTGCAGATAACTAATTAGATAACTAATTTCTGTATTTTTTTTGTCCAAGTTGTCGATTTCTGTCTTTATTTGATTAATTTCTCTGTGGGCATTCAACAGTTGACGAGTATTTTTGAGTAACCCCAATATAAGTAAAATTACAACAATACAACTAACAATAGTCATAAATAAAGGGTGTTGTAATTTACTCCACCATTTTTGGTGTTGGGGCATAGTTTTAATGCTGTTGTAATTATAAAAATTGTCTAGCTAATCTTTTAGCTATTCATTCTTTATTACTTCTCGCACTGAGATATTATATGTTGTTCCATTCTCCAAAGTAATTTTTATTGTTTTACCTTGTACTTCGACGGAAGATATTTGACCTTTTTCAATACCTTCTTTAATTTGAGTCAAGTTTTCGTTAATGCCTTTCTCAAGTTGTTCCTTGGCAGAACCAATTTCTGACGGTTCGCCAAAATTCAAGCCCAATGGTAAATCTTCATTATGAGAAATGCCAATTTCAGTTTTAGCTGGGCCAAATTTGCTAGCTGGCTGATAAAAACCCACGCCGGGAACACCTTTATAATGTCGATAACCAGCAGCAATTGTCTGAGTTAAATAAAGAGGACCTCTGCCAGAAATTAATACTGGTTTTGTTGGGTCAACCTCAGGAGGAATAACCTTGGCTAAATCATCCGCCTTAAAATCTCCGCTGAGAGCAAATTCAACTAAGGTATAATCAGGGGCTTCTTTCTTAAACCAAGTAAATCCCTCAGGACCACTGCCATCTCCTTGCGGTAACGGTTCTAAAACTTTTATTTCATTTTTAACCATTGTTCCTTCTGGATCTTTTTGCATGTAAGTCAAATAACCCTCAGCAGGGTGAGCGCCATGTAAAAGGCTGGCAATAACTGCCGGTGAAGCTACTCCATCAATGACAATAGCTTCAGCCTGTTTGTCGCGAGCTAATTTTTCGGCATATTCATAGGCTAATCGAACATGTTCTGGCCCAAAAGTAATGCGACCCTGGGCGTCGGGCTCTAGTTTAATTTCACGGGCAAAATCATTAATTGATAATCTCTCAATTTTAGGCTCATGCTCCTTAGTTTCTTGAGAAGTATAAGCCTCGGGGGTAAATTTTGTTTCATTCATATTTTTGTTATTATATCCCTCCTAATTATTAAGCCATGTTGGTTCTAATTTAGTAGCTAAAGTAATTAAGGGTAGTTCACCGCCCCTTCTAGTTTGTATTGTAATCAATTCATTAGCAATAATCAAATCACCGCTAACACACGACTCTCGCCCTAACAATGCCTCCTCGCCTGTTGTGGTATTTCTGTACCAGCCACGGCCGATATTCTCAAAAATTTTATCCGGAAAACCAGTAGCCATAGCTCGACAAATAATCTCTGGCGTAGCTTTGTCTTGATTTATTTGGTAACCCAATTTCTTAATTTGGTTTAGAAGCTGTAAATAATTCTGTTGCACTTCACGTAATGCTGTCCAAGAAATATAATTTTTGCGACACCAGCGTGAATCAAAATTCATACGTTTTGCCTGTTCATATGTATTGGCTAAATTTAAAAGGTCAGATAAATTTGAAATCTCAAATTGTTTGTGAGCTGCATCAGCTTGTTCAATCTCGTCTTGGGGTCGATAAAGTAACCGTTTACTGGTACGAATAGCCGCAATAAGGGCCATTTCTTGCCCACAGCCCATTTCACAACCTCGTAAGAGCATTGTTCCCTCTCGTGGGTCGCAAGATAGCTCGGATAATTTATAACCAAATTCGGATAGTTTAGCCTCATTCTGTGGATCAAGAGCTCCCAATAAACGAAGTTGATTTTTAGCAATCTGCCAATTCTTTTTATCTGGTGAATCAATTAAACGAATTGAGTCCTCTTCACGTGAATAGCCCATAGCCTTAATTTGTAATACCACTTCTCTTAAAGAAGTTCTCATAATTTCTGGCTTAGTAGTGGTAGGACGATGATTAAATTCATCTTCAGTAATTAAAAAATAACATTCACCCGGCTGAGTACGACCAGCTCGTCCTTGACGTTGTCTTAGAGAATCTTGAGCAGTTGGGACAGTCATTAATTTAGTGGTATCAGCTGCTGGGTCATATTCATTCATCCGTACCAAACCAGAATCAATAACATATCGTATTCCATCTATAGTCAAACCGCGTTCAGCAATATTAGTCGCCACTATTATTTTTCTTCCTGGTTGTTTTTCAAAAACCCTATGACGTTCTTGAGGTGACAACTCGCTATATAAGGGTAAAATAGTAGCTCCAGTAATATTGCGGCTGAGCATTTCATCAATTGTAGCTTTAATTTCTTGTTTACCAGGCATAAAAATTAGAATATCCCCATGAGAGCTAGATTGATGAATAGATAATGCTAATTCTGCACTTTTTTCAGGCATCCGATATAAAGATATAGAATCGGCAGCATAATGAGATTCCACCGGATATGGTCTGCCCTTAGCTTCTACTATAGGAGCCCCGCCAAAATGTTCAGAAAATTTTTGAGCATTTAGGGTAGCAGACATAAGACCAAATTTAACCATGCTCCCTTGATCTTGAGCTTTCTCCACTAATGCCAAACCAATATCGGAAAGTAGATAACGTTCATCAAATTCATCAAAAAGTACTACCGATGCTTGCTCCATTTTAGGATCTTCACGAATGATATTTTTAAAAACTCCGCTAGTTAAAAATATAATTTGAGCCCTACGGCTACTCTTTTTTTCTGGCCCGGTAAGATAGCCAACCTCTTGACCAATTTTTACTTTCATCTCTTCAGCAACCCGTTTAGCAATTTCTACGGCCACAGCCACACGATTTTCTACTACAAAAATTTTTCCTTGCTCAGCAAAACCTTCAGCCCATAAAGCTTGAGGTACTTGGGTAGTCTTACCACTGCCAGTTTCAGCAACTAAAATTAACCGGTTGTTATTTTTTAAGGTCTCCACAATTTCTGGCATTTTATCCCAAATTGGTAATTCCTTATTACCAATCTTATCTTCTATTTTTTCTGATTTCGGTTGTTTATAAGCTGCATCAATGTTTTCTAATACCATAATAACAATATTTATCAAAACTAAACGTTCATGTTTTGTCTTCGTCTTTGTACTGCCTCACTAACAAAAATAGCAGTAGTAAAAATAGCCGGATTATATTTTTTCTCAGCCTTACTGCGATCAAGGTTAGTAATAATGCCAATTTCTTTATCACCAGCTACTTTCTGGACATTACCTTCTAACGTACTTTGATAAATTCCCAAAATTTGAATCGGTTTATCTCGTTTAATTTCTACACCAGTTTCAGGATCAATCCCTGTTTCAATTAATTTTTTCCACTCTGCTGCGCCTTGAGGATTGTTGGAAACAATAATAACCGCATCAGCACCTTCTAAAATTTTAGCATTTTCAGCTGTAAGACGAGTAATTTTAACAATATTGCCTTCACTATCTTTCTTAATTTTTCCCCCACCGATATCACCAATAACAAAATCGTTGTTTTCATTTCGTGCTGCTTCTAATAGTTCTTGCTTGGCTTCTTCGGCCAATTCAAGAGACCAAGGTCGCTTCATGGCCCGTCGCTTTTCAGCTGCTTCGTCCAATTTTTTTCTAGCTTCGGCTAATTTTTCTGAAGATAATTTACCTTGAGAAAAAAGCAACTCTGCTTCCTTACTGGCAATTTCTGCCTCTAAATACCATTGTGGGGTGGGGGCAGCTTTGTCCAAATCTAAATGAGCTACTCGTATACCTAAATTTTTTAAAGCTTCGCGAAAAATAGTTGAATAAACAGATTTACCCGAATTAGGATCACCACACATTACTACTGAACGTACCCGAGAAAAATCTGGCATTTCACGTCCTGCAAAGGCCCTAACCAACTGTGCTGTCAGCTTGGCCGTTTCTTGATCATTTACTGGTAACCGTAAAGTTTTGGCATTTTTTGCTCCATATATTTTATACTTTTCAATGAATTCTTCACCGAAACGATGGGTAATAATCTCTTCTACTGAGGGTAAATCTTCGCGCGTCCAATGACGAATCACAGTCATAACATCAGCCGGTTCACGTCCCATTTTTATATCACCTAATTCTCGTAAGACACCAATAGCGTATGGTGTTTCATCAGTCCCCATATTTTCAATAGCCATTTCCATCAACTTTAAAACACCAAGTTTACTAGTCAAATTTTGAGTATCAACGATAGCAATTTGTCCAAAACCACTGGAAGTAGGAATTTCTATTTGATTAATTCGTTCTGCTTCTTTTTTAAAATAGCTCCAATCTTCAGCTTTAAGACGTTTAACGGCCTCCTCTAATCGTTGCTGGGCTCTATCTTCCCATTCGCGTAATTGTTCTTGATAATTTTGTTTTTCTTCTTCGCTAGCATTTTTGGGCAATGAAGGACGTTCATCGTCAGGGTCAGGACGTACGGCAGCGTCAAGTCCTCTGGCCAACATCATTTCTTCTGAAGTAATGGGTAAGGTGGCCGGATCGCGGTCACAGATAGCTCCTATTCGACCAATAAGAGTTTTGTCATTTCCTAGTTTACATGCTTCAGCTATGGGTACATTTTTAATTAAAATGGAATCATGAGGCGCTGTAAATTGTGTGGTACTATGATGATCGAGGTAAAAAGTAGAATGTTCTAAGGGCGGTTTCTTTCTTTGCTGTCTATCTTGACGAAGTCGTTCATCTAATTCAATGATCGCTTTCTCTGAACCAGATAAATCCCTAAAATCTAGAGGAATGTCAACAATAATTAATCGATCATAATTAGTGACATTTAGGTTGGGGACAGTCTTACAATAAAAAGCCCCTGGATGTGTAGCTCCCCTTCCTTCGCGAATAACCGGTGAGCCAACATAAATAGTAGGTTCTGCTCCCCGCTTTTCTAAATATAAGGCTGAACTAACTGCCATGCTAACTCCATGAGCATCAGGACCGCCAATTATTAAAACTTTTTGGCCTTCAAAGTCTTCCTTATCTTCAGGACGCTCAATATTTTCTATTACTTCTGCTTCTTTTTCTGCTAAAAATCTAGTTGGTTCGGTTAGTTTTTCTTTCATATTAGTGGGTTAATTGAAACTTCCTTAGTCGGGCTATCCGGAATTGAACCGGAGCTACATGCACCCCATGCACGCGTACTACCATTATACTATAGCCCGAAAATTCTGTTTATTATTCGTCATCATCCTCCTCTCCTTCACCTTCAGCATAGATGGCTTGACTATCTAAACAATTCCAGTCAAAAAGTTCCTCTGGTTTAAAAAAACGTGCCAATTCTTTGCGAGCATTCTCTATGCTATCCGAAGCATGAACAATATTAGCTTGAACACTCATAGAATAATCACCGCGAATAGTGCCAGCATCAGCATGGCGGCCCAACGTCTCACCAGTAAGCAAACGCACACTATTGACGGCCTCCAATCCTTCTAAAGCCATTACAATAACTGGCCACTCAGACATAAATTTAGCAATACGGGGGAAGAATGGCTGATCAACTAAATGAGCGTAATGTTCGGCTAAAATAATATCATCCAGCTGAATCATCTTAATACCTACTATTTTTAAGCCTTTTCTCTCAAAACGATGAATAATTTCACCCGCTAAACCACGGTTCAGGGCATCGGGTTTAATAATAACCAAGGTCCGTTCTTGTCTTTTTTTTGCCATATTATTGTAATATTGTAATATAATCTTGATTTTATTATAAACCAGGTATAAAAATTTGCCAACCCTTTTGCCAATTAGAATAATCTTACCGCTAGCGCACAATTCCTGACCCTACATTATAATAAAGAAGCATTATCAATAGCTGGTATGGTGGCATCTTCCGCAACATTACCAGGTATGGCTAAACCAGTATATCTTACTACCGCCACAAGGCTTGCCCATCAGTATAAATAACTAGCCGATTATCTATATCAGTTCGCCAAATCGAAATACCTTGTCTTTTTAGACGATCTAGGGTTATTTCGTTAGGAAGGCCAAGATTATTATTAATGCCAACACTAATAACTGCCAAATCTGGCTGCCAATAATTAAGCCATTGTGGTGAAGTAGCCGTCCAAGAACCATGATGGGCCACCTTTAAAACATTAATTGGCTCTTGGTTTATATAACGAGCCATCAATTTATCCTCGGCATCAGTTTCTAAATCACCGGTCCACAAAAATGATTTTTGGCCATACTGCCATTTAATAACTAATGACTGATTATTTATATTTTTCTGTTCAACAATATCTTCTTGGGTGGGCCAAAGGATAGCAAGCCTACTGCCGTCGGTTAAATTAATAATGGCTGGCGCATATAAATTAGTTATTTTAGTACCCTTACTGCTAAAACTATCTAAAATACTAGTCAAATCTGTAGACATCTGTGGCGGTTGAGCCGAAATTATTTGATTAACCTTATATTTTTTTAGTATTGCCTTTAACCCTCCCCAATGATCGGCATGGTCGTGAGTAATAATAATAATGTCAATATTTCTATCCCACCAAGCCAGTTGCTGATCTAGGGCATTTAAAATAGCCTGATCAGGTGGCCCACAATCTATTAGAATATGCTGGCCCTCGGTAGTAGTAATTAATGTAGCATCGCCCTGGCCAATATTTAAAAAAATTATCTGAAGATAATTATTGTTGGAATGGTAATGGCTATAAAAGCCTAACAATAATAGGACAATAAAAAAAATCGAGCTGACAACTAATATCAGCCTGGATTGTGGCTTATTCATATTATGTTAGTAGACATTAAAATAACCCAATGGTGGATTATTGAATTTCCCCTCCTCATATAAGATAATCTAATTATTGCTAATATTGTCGGTCGCCCCAAGTAAGTTTATCTACTAACCACGTCCCCCCGGATTTCACCATATTTACCTTATATTCTTGATAGAATACTTTTGGCTCATTAAGAGAAGAGGCTATTGTCTCTTTACCCCTGATTTTTACATCTATGTCTATTGATGTTGCTGCATCGTTTTCCAGTGTACCATTGGCCACCAAAGCTTGCCCCTGAACACCCATATATATATCATTGTCTAATGATGAAGCTGTTTGTTTTTTAATATATTCATCAGTCCATTTAATCATTTTATCAGTCATCTGATTTTTCAAAATAGCTAAATTACTGAAATTATCTTGATTAGATAAACTTACCCAACGTTCCACAAAGGCAGAAGCCATTTTTTCTAATTGTATTTCATTACGGGCCCGATCATCTAGGGGTGGCTGACTAATGGTTTCTTGAACTGGCGAAATTTCTAATACTGACTCGCTGATGGTGGTGGTCACTCCCTCTTGAACGACCGGTGGCTCACTGATTAATGGCGCTTGAACTTCAAACTTACCATTAAATAAGAGGTAAAGCAAAATTGCTAAAACAATAATAACTATACCTAACAACAACCAACCACGTGTCTTTGAAGAAATTTTCATAGTCATTAATTAAATAAGTTATCATTTATTATCATATTTGTTCTTGCTCATTGGCCAGTTTATTTTCTTTTTCCATTTTTAATAATTGTTCTGGGTTAGAAGTAATAAGCTGATCCTCTAAGTAAGAAGCTACTATTTTAATAGCGGCGTGCCTATTGCCAGCAAAAAATATACCCTCCCCCACCCCACTTTCTAGCAGTAAATATTTTTCACCTTCGGTCAACATAAAAGTTTTTTGCACTAGATCAACAGCCGCTGGTGATTGTTTTAAAAGAATTTGCATTGCTGAATTAGTTACTATAGCCTTGCCATAAGGTGAAAGTAAGAAATCATTAACATCTTGAGTAATAGTTGTTACTCCTAAATAATATTTACGGCAACGCTTTACTAAGGCATAGATAAATTTAGCACTATCTTCATATTGCATTAGCCACCACGCTTCATCAATAACTAAAATACGCCGCTTAAGCTCGCTCCGAACAATATTCCAAATATAATTAACGATAGTATAAATAGCTAGCGGCCTTAATTCATCTTCAAGGTCGCGAACTGAGAAGGCCACCAATTGATTATTCATCTCCACATTAGTCAAACTATTAAAAAGACTAGAGAAAGTACCCTCAGTATATTTTTTAAGCCTTAAAGCTAAACCCTCGCCACCCTCCATACCCTCTAGAATATACTGAAAATCTTTCATGGTTGGCGGTTCAATGGTGCTTAAATCACTATCCGGGGTAATATCCTTTTTTGCATAAGTCTCGAGAAGAGCCATATCAATAATAGAATCTTCTTCGGTGGTTAAATTACCTAGCATAATTCTTACTAAGCCCTTGACCGTAATAACCCCGCTACGAATAATATCTTCAGTCTTGGTCTCTTGCCCTACTGGACGCGGTAAATCAAAAGGGTTAATCTTAGCTTCGCTAGCCAAAGAAATATTAATATAAGTACCGCCCACTGCTTCAGTTAAGGCCTTATATTCATATTCAGGATCAATAATAATAATGTCAGTACCCATCATCATTGTTCTTAAAACCTCTAATTTAATGGCATAACTTTTACCAGCGCCAGAAGTAGCAAACACAACACTATTAGCATTGGGTAGGCTAAAACGGTCAAATAAAATAAGGCTATTATTGTGCCGGTTAATACCATACAAAATGCCATTATCACTGGTGAGCTCGCTAGAAATAAAAGGAAATGATGAAGCTACTGGCGAAGAATTCATATTATAGGCAATATTAAGTTCGTCATCGCACAATGGTAGGGTAGAGTTAAAACCTTGTTCAGCTTGATAAAAAACTCGTTTAGAATACACTAGTCTGGAGCCAAATAAATCTTCCAAACGATTAATAAGTTGATTCAACTCCTCTTCAGTGTTGGCATAAACTGTAACATAAAGAGCAAATTGAAAAAACTTTTCTATTCCTTGGGTTAAATCATCGCGCAAGGCTTCAACATCGCGCAGGGCAGTTTCTCTGATAGGATCACGAGGGTTGCCTTTTTCAATATCGGCGCTGATTTGCGCCTCTAAAACGCCGACCTTATTCTTTAACTGCTTTAAGACAATAGATGACTTAATGGGATAAAAAAACATGGCGATATCAAAAGATTCGTTTAAATTTAAAATAGGGGCAAACCAACCCACGCTAATATAGCGAGGATAAGTTATAACAAACATAGTGCTCACATATTGCCCATTAAGTAATAAATATTTTGGCTTAACCTCTAAACTAGCTGGGGAAATTAAATCACGAATATTAACCACGCCATAGCGGTAAGCTTTTTCTTGAGCAATTAATTCTTCAGCCAAAGCAGCTTGTTCCGATAAAGCAGCTAGACTTTGCTTACTTAAAGGATTGGACTTACTCTGAGCATCTGGCGATAATTGTTTTGTGGACTTAATTTTAAACATGGTTAAAAACTATTATTTATATTAATTTTTTCAATACTATCTAGGGGTTCGTTAGCAGCGGTTTTTTGATTATAAGAATTATAGAATAATTCAATAAGTCCTTGGGTGTCTAAACGAACCGCGTTTAAACCCATAGAAGTTAAGCCGCTAACTATATTATCTACCCGATTCTCTAGTTGTTTTTTTAAAACAATAAATCGTTCTTCTTTTAAATTAATAACATCAACTGGTTTAAAGGCTTCAACAAGCGACTGCCAAAAACCCTTGCGTTTATCAGATATGGGGTTGTAAGGAACAACCACATAAAAACGTTTATTCATAATTTTACCCAAACTAACTAGCTGACTAACATAGTCAATATACTGAAAGGTTTGATTTTTTAATAATTCATTAGTTTGCTCATTGGCTTGCTTGCGCATAGCTTCAAGATAGCCATTAATATTTAATTCGCGCGACTGTACTACGATTTGTAATAGAAAATCTATATTGTTTAAAAAGGTTATATAGGCGCTAATAATAGCTTCCTGTTCATCTTCACTCTTAAGGGCAAAATTAATACTAGAAACCATCAAAATCGCCCGTAAAGTGCCATCTTTCATAATTACTGTATCTTGTTTAATATCAGCTATCTTTAAATACCGTTGAGTGGAGATAGCCGTATTTTTTTGATTACTAGCCATAATTAAGACGATTTAGTAATTAATTCTTCTGGCTCTTGAACTTCACCAGTATAGGCGCCACGGGTATCAACAATAAGCGATAGCTCCGCCAATCGAGAGGAAGTAAAACGAACCTTGGTAGCTGGCGGTTGGGCCTTAATAATGTTTTGATGATCAAAATCAGCTATTTTCTCGGCTTTACCAAAATTTTTATTCCAGACTCGTAGCTTGGGCGAAAAAAGACTTTGAACTAAATTTAACAAAAAGAAATGAAAGGGGCGACCATTTATTTTACCAAAAGCTAGGGCCACAGCGACGCCAGCGGTTATAAGGCCGCTCACTACAAACAAGGAAAAATCAAAAATTTTATATTCCACAAAAATAACCCCAGCTGCTACTAATAAAATAATAAATTGCCGAGTAGTTATTGGCCCTAAAATTTTATCTTCTTCATCAATAAATTGTGGTACAGTAAATTGTTCCATAAAATTAAAAACGAAGCTGTTGATTTAAGGTCAGTATAGCCTTAAATTCATCTAAAGTTAAGGTGTCTTCTTCCCCTTGCTGCGCTGCTTCGGCTAAAATTTGTTCGGCTGGCTGACCCCTATCAATACTTAACTGACCAATTTTTAAATAAAGAGAGTTTAGTGGACTATGTCGCCATGCATTAATACCCTGCAGACGTTTACTATAACCATATTCAGATAAAAGGTCAATTTTCTCTTTAATTTTTTGAGCTCTTTCTGCGGCCGTTGAACCTAAATAACGAAACTTTTTTAAAGAAATTGTAGCTAATTCATCAACGGGCGTCAAAGTCTTAGGAGTAAATTTAACATCATCCATGCGAATTTTACCTGTCTTAATATCGGTTGTCCTTTGATCTAGGGGGATGACCACGGCGGCCGCTTGATTAACTGGCTGCTCCTCGGCTGGCTTAGGGGCCACAGAAGCCTCATTGGGAGTAATTGTTTGTCCTGCCTGCTCTTTATGCTTCTCTTCTGTGATGGGGGGTAAAAGTTTAGCCGTCTCAACCGCTCCTGGTGCTAATTCTGATTCAGTTTTAAGATCTAAGTATTCTTTATTGTCTATCTGACGCAAACTAACTAATAAATCTGACTCAAAATCTTGAACAATAGATTGCCTAATAAGTTCATCAGTGGGTCGGGTTAGCGGCTGAGCGCTAATCTGTTTTCTGGCTTGTTGATCTAAATCTTTTTTAATGCTATTTAATTGTTCCAGCAAAACTGAGACTTGTTCAGTGGTAAGGCTTAGCCCGCCTTCAGCTACTTCTTTAGTGGCAATATCAGTAAACGCTGACTCATTACGAACCCCTAAAAGAAAAGTCTTGGCTATTTGACGAAGACGATTTAAATCAGTGGCTTTTTTAACCAATGTCTGCTGACTAACAAATTTATTTAAAGCATTCTCTATAATGTCGGTAAAGATAAAATTGTTATTAGTAGCTGATGTTGAAGTAGTGAGCGGCTGATTATCTTGAACTACTTTATTGATGTTAACGGGCTTAACTACCGGTTGAGACAAATAATCATTAACCAAAATAAAAACATTGGCTTGTAGGTCAGCTACTAATTTTTGGGCTTGTTCTTTATCCAGGCCTTCATTTTCTACTAAATAGAACGATAAACGACTAAGCGGAATATCTTTAACCATTACCTTTATAATAATAGAAAATAAAGAAATATGATATTCCTGTTCAAGATGATGAATAAAGCTCTTTACAGCAGGATTATCTAGTTTAGCCTTAACATCAGCAGGAACTTGTTGATATTTTTGTAAATAATCAAACATATTATTGGCCATGCTCTAGCTTAGCAATTTCTTCCCCAATGGCCTGACCCTCTATGCTATCCTCGCCATAACGTTTAAGCAATAATTTTAATTGATTAATCTTATTAATACGGTCCGCATCTAAAGTTGGCGCAACCGCCCCAGAAGAGGCTTGAGGCGGAACCTCTTCTTCTGACAGTCTCTCTTCTTTGGGTTGGCTAGATAATTGGCTAGGGGTTGTATCTGCTGACTCCACAATAGGTAAAGGAATAATAGCCCAATCACTACCATCATCGCTAGGCATACTATCAGGAAAAAATTTAATATTGCGATAAGTGTTGAGTAAGGCGCTTAAAATCTTTTTCTCTTCAGCTGTCAAATTAGCAGTATTACGAGATGAACTTAAAAATTCAGATATGCTAAGCGAGTCAAAATTAACCGCCCCCTGCTCACTCATGAAACAACGGAGCCAATTACTAATTGTTCCGGGCACTTTTTCATTATTTACTGTTATTTTTCCCGGGGTAATCGTCTCTTGATTATTAAGCATGGCATTTTCAATTTGTCTTTTAGCGCCATCTAGATCCTCGCTTAACCACATAAATATTTTACGGTTTAGGGCGTTAATCAAAACTGGATCAGCTGTAAGCTCATTTAATAGTTGTTTGCTAAAAATATCTTTAATTATGGTGTGGTCCTCAGGTGAAGGGTTCGGACTTAAAAAAGCCAACTTATTAAGAATGGGCAAGAAAAAATTCTCTCTTAGCTTATCAGCTAATTCATCGGCTCGCACCTTATCTAATCCTAAATTATCTACAAAATATTCGCTTAATTCATCCAGGCTCACTCGGTTAATGGCTACTAGTAAAATAACTATATCTAAATTAACACCGTATTCTTTGGCTAAATCAGTTACTATTTTATAGTTACTAGGCCGATTAAACTCTGCCGCTATGATAGAGGGCATAGTTAAAAATTCAATCAAATAGGCTTCTAGGGTGTCTCGGTCATAATTATATTTCATAGTCTTTTTTATTTTACTTAGATGATGACTGTGATGGTAATCTATTATTAATCTCCTTTAATAAGGGGGTCAAACGCTTGCTAGGATCACCGCCTGCCTTTAAATAGGCATTTATACCTCGTTGCATAGCCAGCAGCATAGTATTGTCTTTTTTATTATTAGCATCTAATGTGCGGACAGCGCTAATTAAATTATTGATAGCTTGCTGACTACCTCTTTGCCCATTAGATAATATCTTGAGAAATTCACGCTGCGCATTGCCCAAAATATTACCGATACCGCCAGAAAATAGTTTGGGGTCAAGCGATTGAGCTAGAGCATCTGGAGTGGTTGCTTTATTAATTTCTTCAATATTCTCTTCAGCATCTTCATGATATTTTGTACCTAACTCCATGGCCTTAGCGGTTGTTGGTGCCGGGTTATAATTTTCAATACTCTTACCTAAATTAGACAAAAAAGTACCAGTAGCCAAATGGGCTAACTGTCTATTGAGCCAATCACCCTTTGGACCACCTAAATTATCTTGGAGCATCTTTTCTTTGCCACGTTGGTAATCTGTCTCCGCCTTAGCTCGATCTGCTTCTCGTGTTTTTTGTGAATTATTCACCGTATTATTATAATTAGTATTAGCCTCCTGGACTCTTAAGTTAGCACCCAATATTAGTCTTTCCATGGTCTCCTTATTAATTGAACCGTTAGCATACTGTTTTTGAGCTTCAGTTTTTGCTGTTTCGCTATCATTTATTATTTTATTTTTCTGAGCTTCGGCAGCTTCTATTCTGGCTTGATGACGTTGATCGGCTTCACGTAAATTGGCGTCTCTATCGGTTTCTAATTTTTGATATTGTTGGCCAAGCTCAGGCTGACTAATCATTTTATGTCCTAATATCATCTCATTTTTAGCTGCCTCTAATTCTTTATCCCTGTCATGGGCAAGACTAGCCTTACGTCGTTGATAGTCTTCCTTAGTAATACTACCCTCATCTTTACTCTGATTAAGTTTAGCTAAATTATCGTGATATTTATCCACAGCGGCTTGTTTTTTAGCACGATATTCATCATCAACCTGCTCGTGGGCTTTAATTCTGCCTTTATCTGCCCCTAGCGTTAATTTATGGCCCGCACCCTTAGAAAAAGGAGATTGTTCAAACCCTTTTATGCCAGCGCCACCAATCATGGCTGCCGCTAAAAATGGATTGCCCGTCGCTGCCCCCAAAGCAATGCCAAGACCGGCAGTGGCAATACCCTTAGTGGTCCGACCAATGTTTTGTATGGTTTTATCCTCGGACACCTCCTTCAAAGCACCTAGTGTTTTATCACCCATACCCAATTTCCTAAGGGTCTTAAGTCTTTTTTCGCCCTTTTCTTTTTTACGCTCTTCAGTTGCTTCCTCCCCCCACGTCTTAGCAAAGTTACCAACCTTATTAATAGACTTCCCTAAACCACCAGTAGCATTTTTAGTTAAGGCCATAGTGGCCCCACCCGCAACTTTTAAAGTCTTACGACCAGCCGCTTTAGCGCCAACCGTGGCTCCTTTCTTGGCCAAATTGGTAGCTGCTTTGCCTCCACTTTTTATCGCTTTCATTCCGCCACCAACAATATTACCAACTAAATCACTAGTTTCTTTAGTTAACATCATACCCCCCACCAGTATCCCTATAGATACTAAAAATTTAATGACTGCCTGGGCCGTAGCCGACTGAGTAACGGACATATTTACATCTTCACTGAGAAAAGCAGATGAACTTGTTGATGGAGTCTCTAACTCTGCATCTAAATTACTGAGGGTAACATTGCCCTCATCTGGTTGGCTAACGGTAGTACCCGAAGCCGTAAAAAAGGATAACCAAATAAAGAAAGCTAATAGCGGCCCTGTAGTTACTAAACCAGTAAATTTATCCCACCACTGCTTACTCAGACCCCCCAATTTACCCATTTTAGGAAAAGCAGATAGTAGGTAAGGAAAGGGCGACAAAACAATGAGTAACCAGAGCATAACTGCCCGCTGAATGAGCATAATGGTCATGGTTATTATGACTACCAAGGCAACAAGCAAATAAATAAGAGCTAAAAGGTAACTGAGGAAAATACCAATGCTTTCTACACTCGCAATGTTAGGATTACTAGTAACTACCTCAAATAGTGAGGTTATACCCAACATTTCAGTTAAATTACCCGCGCCAACATCTTTAAAACCATTAACAAAAGTAAGCATGATAATTTGGGCAAAATCTAAGATAAGACCACAAATAGTTTTAGAAAAATTAACTAACACAGCCCCCAAGACAAAATTTTTAAGATTATTTTTAGCCTGATAATTTGGCAACCTTAAAACCGTCCCAAAAGCAATCAAGAGAAGACCTAAGACAAAAAACATGTTACAAACATCACGGACTACTTTCCAACCCTCTTTAACTACTAATTCATTGATAAAATTATTATATTGAGCAACATAAACAAGGCAATGGATAACCAAGGCCAAAAGCTTGCCCAAAAAACTTACCAACAAACTAATAATAGCGGTTAATACCTGAAGAACAGCTTTGGTTATTGTGTCTCCTATGTCAGCTAAAGACAGGGTGGGTATTAACAATAATAATAAACATAACAAAACTAGACATAGTTTTTGTCTTTTACTCAACTTCAACCACTGCCCGGCAATATAATTACTTATTTTGACCCAAATAGAAGCCATACATCATCATTTAAAAAGAAAATCCCACACTATACCTAATATTCTGGTTGGATGAATTAAATTATCTATTAGCCAGTTAATAAAAGCCAGAACAGCTAAAATAATCAATAAAGCTACAAAATCTAAAGCAATAATTCCAATCATCTCTAGAAAACCCATAAAGTTTTTTGCCTTACCCGGGGCCTTTATTTCTTCGCCTAATTTACAAAAAATTTTATGCCCCTCTAAAAAACCAAGCCAGGCGTGAATGTTTAAATAAATTAAAGTCAAACCAAAAGAGTCAATTAAATGCATCCAGCTTTGTTTTAATAATTCACCAGTCAGTTTCTGTCCCAGTTTACCCTCCTTTAAAGCCTTAAGTCCTTCTTCGGCTACCACTTTAGCCACACCAACCGGGGTAGGATTAGCCGCTAACTGAGCTACTTGTTTGGCTGTACGCAGTGCCTCGGCAAGTTCTTGACCACTACCTGATTTGGTGGCTTGAGTTGATGAATCACTCTTCGCTGGCTTCATTCCAGCCACCCTAGACATTAAACGCTCATTAACAGTATTACTAGCCGTCATTTGGGAATTAATTGTTTTAGCATTAGCTTGCTGGGCTTGCTCTTGATTTTTTTGCTGACGCAATAAATCAGCCACCGTTTGATCATCTTGACTACTTCGATTATTCCAGTTGTTGTCTAGGGCTAACGCCACTTCAGCCATATAAATAAATACCTTTAATATTTAAAATTATATCATAGATAAAATGGCCAAGCAAATAACAGCCAGAGAAAATAATTACTGAATAATGTCGGTACCATGTGGTGGTAGCTTTGGCTGAATTTTAATAGTATATGTTCCTTCTTTTCCCCAATGATCAACTATTATAATCTGTATCGTATTGGGCCGACAGTCGTGATTTGCGTCCTCTTCACAAGTATAGTTGTGAACAAAACGATGCGGTGTATCAGGATCAGGGCGGTCAATAAAACTACCGGTGCGATCATAAACTGAACTACCGTCTCCCCAATTTATGTAAATTTGGGTAAGTGGTTTTTGTTCCGGATCAATAATACTATTAAAAGTTAAATCAATAGTAAAGACCGGCTCATTAAAATCAATAGTCCTTCCATTGGCAACAGCAACACCATTAACTTTAACATTATTAATTTGTGGTGCAATATAACAATAATCAGTTGGACTATTGGTATCAGTGCGTGGGCCATTACAAGAAGAAGACGGTGGTATCCATGGGGATATGCTACTAGTAGTAGACTTATATCGACCGCTGTCTCCAAAATAATCGTGACCATTTATTCCTTTACCATCGTCAAAATTCCACGCATAGCCGGCATAAGATTGGGCAAACAAATACCGAGGAGATGTGCTGGCTGAATTATTGCTGTATATCCGCCCTAAATGAACACCGCTAGCCGTTTCCTGATAGAACAACGGCTGGTTACCGGGATGATTTTCATCTAGTATGCTATCCCATGAGCCAGGATCCTCGCCTAGTCCAGCTGGATAAGCTATAGAGGCAAAAGGTATTGAGGACTGCAAAAAA
>JAKJDQ010000031.1 GCA_022705845.1 Patescibacteria group bacterium
TTACTCTTATTTTTTGGCTATTTGCCGTAGGATGGTCAGAGACAAAATGGTGGGTAGTAGGAACAGCAGCTATTTTGGGCATTGTTTCATTTTATCCCTTGTTTTCCTATGTAATATTATGGTTATTACTATTTTATTGCCTTTATTATTTGCTTTTTAAAATTTTTACTAATAAATCAGTTTATTCTCTTATGGCCCTAGTAGCCTTTGGTACGATAGGACAATATTTAGGACTTATGTTTTTGGGCCATAATTGGTCGGTTCCTTTGTGGTGGCTTATTTTGGGTAAGGCAATAATAGCCAATGAGTTAATCTCTGGCCTTCTTTATTATTTACTTCGCTGGCGGGATAAATGGTTAGTACCGTTTTTTATGGTAAAAGGTAAATAATATGGTTAAAAAAGATAAACAATCTAATTTATCTAGTCCGTTTGGCTTAGTGAGTCCGAAGAAACGACAGGTCCATTTAACGTCAGGTCATAAAGAATGGACTGAAGAAGTTTTTTTAAATAACACTAAAGCTGAGGAAACTATTAGTCATAATTTTAGTGCTCGTTTTGGTTTTATCCTTTTGAGAGCTTTACTACTAGCTGGCCTTATTTTATTAGCAAGAATAATATGGCTTCAGTTTTATCGGGGAGATTATTATTATAATTTAGCTGAAGGCAATCGATTGCGCACAGAGCAATTAGAAGCTAAGCGGGGGATTATTTACGATGTCCATCATGAACCCCTAGTGAGTAATGTGGCTAATTTTGTAACCTATATTACCCCTAGCAATTTGCCAACCGAAGCTAGGTCACGTGAAACAGTGTTAAACCAGCTGTCTCAAATTTTAGGACAATCAACCATTGAAAATTTAAAAGAGAAATTAGTTAGCATTAGTCCCGGTTCAACAGAATTTTATCAGCCAATAGTTATTAGTGATAATTTGACTTATGATGAGGTAGTACAACTTACTATTAAGCTTAATTCGTTGCCAGGAGTATCTTTAACTACTACTAACAAAAGATTATATACTAATCTCAATAATTGGCTAGAAACTAGCAGCCCGGCAGTAAATTTAAATAGCTTAAGCCTTATTATGGGCTACACCGGGAAAATTAGTCCCACTGAGTTAGAGACATATCCCGAACGCCATTATTCACCTTTGAATTATATAGGCAAGGTTGGTCTTGAGGCTTATTATGAGGCGGATTTACGAGGTGTTAATGGTGGCAAACAAATTGAAGTTGATGCAATAGGTAACGAGAAGGCCATAATTAGTCAGCAAGACCCAATAGATGGTCGTCATATAGTTTTAAATATTGATGCCCGCCTGCAAGCTAAACTAGAGGAAATTATGCGTCAGTATTTAACGCGGATTGGTAAGCGCCGAGCGGTAGCTATTGCTATTAATCCTCAAAATGGGGCTATATTGGCGATGGTCAGTCAACCCAGTTTTGACAATAATAGTTTTTCGTTAGGTATCAAACAGGCTGATTATGACACATTAAAAAATGACCCAGACACACCCTTACTTAATCGGGCTATAAGCGGGGAATATCCCTCAGGTTCAACAATTAAGCCCATTATTGCTGCGGCTGCCTTGGAAGATAAGATAATCACCCCTAGTACAGGTTTTTTAAGTACCGGCGGTCTTAGGGTTGGTCAATGGTTTTTTCCTGACTGGAAAGCTGGCGGTCACGGCTGGACTAATGTTACAAAGGCTATTGCTGAATCAGTTAATACTTTTTTTTATTATATTGGTGGTGGTTATGAAGATTTTGTTGGTTTAGGAGTGGAACGTATTGGCCAATATTTGCGAGCTTTTGGACTAGGTCAACCAAGCAACATTGATTTGACGGGAGAGGCTTCGGGTTTTGTACCAACAGCCGAATGGAAAAAGCAGACTATTGGTGAGCCGTGGTATATTGGCGATACTTATCATTTGGCCATCGGACAGGGTTATTTATTAGTTACTCCGCTTCAGGTGGCGAATTATACTAGTGCTTTTGCTAATGGAGGAAGAATTTATAAGCCACGTGTAGTCCAGGAGATTTTAAATAATGACGGCTCGGTGTATGAGGTTAAAGAGCCTAAAATTATCGCCGAAAATATGGTGAGTCCGGAAAATATAGAGACTGTTAGACAAGCGATGCGTCAGACCGTAGTCTCTGGTAGTGCTCAGAGTTTAAAGTCTTTGCCAGTGGCGGTGGCCGGCAAGACCGGGACAGCCCAGTTTGATAGCCGTAAGCCATCGCATTCATGGTTTACTGGTTTTGCCCCCTTTGATAACCCGCAAATGGTTTTAACTGTTTTGGTGGAAGAGGGGGGCGAAAGCACTGATTCGGCCGTACCGATTGTTAAAGATTTTTGGCAATGGTATTTTTCCACTCTTGACACCTCTGGGGGGTAAGGTATAATGAAGTAATTAATAAGTTTAATATTTTTTATGGCCACTAATAATTCCTTGGGTGGTAGTCGCACCCCTGAGCAGCGGTTAAATATTATTATTGGTCAGCTTAATGGCTTAAAGAAAACTATTAGTCAGTCTAATTATGAGTGCTCGGCCTTGATTACTCAAATTAAAGCCGTGAAAGCTGGCCTAGATGCAGTATTAGAAAAAATATTGGAAGAACAATTAGATCATTGTCTTAAGGCGACTAAAAGTAAACCAGAGGTTAAAAAAATTTTTAATCAGGTCATTCGTTAATTAAAATTTATGTCTCAAATTTTAGAATTAACGCCGGCTAATTTTGCCACTGAGGTTTTAAATAGCAAAATACCGGTGTTGGTAGATTTTTGGGCTCCGTGGTGTGGCCCTTGCCAAATGATGGCCCCCATTTTAGAGAATTTGGCGCAAGAGTTGGGTGATAAAATAAAAATTGCCAAAGTTAATGTTGATGATCCCGAGAATCAATCATTGGCTGTGGAGTATCAAATTCAGAGCATACCTAGTATGAAATTGTTCAAAAATGGCGAAGAGATTGCCAGCTTTATTGGAGCTCATCAGCAGGCGAGCTTGCGTCAAGATATTTTAGATAAGTTGTCTTAAACCATGGAGACGGGAGTGAATGATTTAATAATTGTTGGTGCCGGACCAGCTGGTTTAACGGCTTCGATTTATGCTAGCCGCTATAAAATAGAGCATCAGGTTATTGGCCTTTTGCCTGGCGGGGCGATGACTGAAGCTTATAAAATTTGTAATTTCCCCAGTGAAGTAAGTATTAGCGGTTGGGAATTAGCTCAAAAAATAGCTAATAATGCTCGACAATTAGGAGGAAAAATAGAAGCTGGCGAGGTTATTAAAATTAGTGGTCATTATCCTAATTTTCAACTTGATTTGGCTGATGGCCACAAATTAGCTTCCAAGACAATTTTACTAGCTTCCGGGGCTAAACGACGGCACTTAGGATTACCCAATGAAGATAAATTTTTGGGCAAAGGTCTCGCTTATTGTGCTACTTGTGATGGACCCTTTTTTAAGGATAAAATAGTTGGTGTGGTGGGAGGGGGTAATTGTGCGGCGACGGCGGTTATTTTTTTGTCTACTATTGCGGCTCAGGTTCTGTGGTTTTATTTAGGTAGTGAGCCTAATGCGGTTGAACCAGGTTGGCTAGAAGAAATTAATAAACAAGAAAATGTTAAACTTATGGCCCGGAGTGAGATTAAGGCCCTATCGGGAGATAATTATTTAAGTGGCGTGGTAATAAACAGAGAAAACAAGACTGAAAATATTAATTTAGAGGGTTTATTTGTGGAAATTGGCAGTGATCCCAATAGTGAATTTTTCCAACAGCTGGGGGGTGCAGTTAATGAAGGAGGATATATTGCGGTAGATGGAGCTCAGGCAACCACTATTCCCGGTATCTGGGCAGCTGGTGATGTTACCACGTCTTCTAATGGGTTAAGGCAGATTATTACGGCTTGTAGCGAGGGCGCTATAGCGGCAGATAGTATTTTTAAGTTTTTGAAACAGCAAGTTTAGTTTATATTTTTATTTATTTTAGTGTTTATTTTTTATGCCTCCTTGTTGGGGGTTTTTTGTTATTGACAAATAGTAAAAACTATGTTAATTTAACACATCTATTATTTTTTAAAAAAGATAAATATAAATAGATGGCTTATTCTTGGTTGTCGATAATTAAAAAACATCAGTCAATTATTTGGTGGTGGCTAGTTGGTCTTTTGGCGGTGGCGGCTTTATTTAGTTTTACCCAGCCGCTTAAATATTTAGCTAAAAGCCAATTATTGGTTGTGCCTAATTATCATCAGG
>JAKJDQ010000032.1 GCA_022705845.1 Patescibacteria group bacterium
ACAAGATAAGTCGGCTCATTAAGGACTATCCTGCCAATTTTCTCACCCGGCAATAATGGAAATTTAACAGTACACGATAAGTCTTTAATATCTTTATAGCCCTCTGCCACTTCCGATTGTGATAAAGTAGTTTCACAGCGTGGACAAATATACATTGACCGATATCCTTGATAAATTAATCCCCGATCCCATAATTCCTTAAACACCCACCAGACTGATTCCATAAAAGACAAATCCATTGTCAAATAAGCATTATCCATATCCACAAAACGTCCCAATCGATGAATAATAGTCTGCCATTCATCCACATAACTTAAAACCCTGGACCGACATAATTCATTGAATTTATCTATACCCAAGGCCTCAATATCTTTCTTGTGCCGATAACCTAACTCTTTCTCTACAATATTTTCAATCGGCAGGCCATGACAATCCCAGCCCCAGCGACGTTCCACACGGTAACCCTTCATGGTCCAAAAACGAGGTACCACGTCTTTTATAATACTGGCAACAATGTGGCCATAATGCGGTGTACCAGTAGCAAATGGCGGCCCATCATAAAAACGATAGTCACCATGAGGCGCTGTCTTTTCTACAGACTGCTCAAAAATTTTAGCTCTATCCCAAAAAGCCAAAACTTCCAATTCACTTTGCACAAAAAAGGAGGACGACTGGTCCATAATAATGTTGCCCTTTATTATTTAAGGTATTAATATAATTGTAAAAGAAAAAGAGGACTCTGTCAAAAACAGTCTAATTTAAATACATATTTGTTGCTACCCCCCTATTATTTTTATATAATTATAATCATTATTTAATGATGATATCCAATCGTCCACCATGCAATTTCAACTACAATCCACATTTCAGCCGACCGGCGACCAGCCGCAAGCTATTGAAAAATTAACCCAAGGAATACGTCAAGGCCTTAAAGCGCAAACCCTTCTGGGAGTTACTGGCAGTGGTAAAACTTTTACTATTGCCAAGGTTATTGAGGCAACACAAAAACCGACGTTGATTATTTCTCCCAATAAGACCCTGGCAGCTCAATTATATAAAGAGTTTAAGGCCTTTTTTCCTCATAATGCTGTCCACTATTTTGTTTCATATTATGACTATTACCAGCCCGAAGCCTATTTACCACCCACTGATACCTATATTGAAAAAGAGGCCACCATTAATGAAGACATTGACCGTTTACGACACGCTACTACCCAGGCTCTGTTAACTCGCCGTGACGTTATTATTGTTGCTAGTGTTTCCTGTATCTATGGTCTGGGAGAAAAAACAGATTATGAGGCCTCAAGCCAAATATTTACCCTGGGACAAACAATTAGTCGACAGGAAATAATCAAAAAACTAATTGCCATGCAATATGAGCGTCAAGACGCCGCCTGCCATCGTGGCCAATTTAGAGTAGCTGGCGATATTATTGATGTCTATCTAGCGAGTGGTGAAGCTATTATCCGTCTAGACCTCTATGACGACCTTATTAATAGTATTTACTTATGGCCCCTTAACCCCGAAGAGAGTAAGCCGCGTCCCATAAAATTAAGCGGCCTCCAACCAACTAAGGCCCAAAAATTAACAGAAATTCATATCTTACCAGCTAAGCATTTTATGACTCCCCAGGACCGCCTAGAAGTAGCCTTAGCCGCCATTCGCCAAGAGCTTCAAGATAGAGTAGAAGAACTTAAAAATCAAGGAAAATTATTAGAAGCTGAGCGACTAGAACGTCGCACCAATTATGATCTAGAAATGCTGGAACAAGTTGGCTATTGTAATGGCATTGAAAATTATTCCCGGCACCTAGCTGGTCGTTCAGCCGGCTTGCCACCCGCTACCCTTCTAGATTTTTTCCCAGCAAATTTTCTAACTGTGATTGATGAATCACATATTACTATTCCGCAAATTAGTGGCATGTTTGCCGGTGACCAAGCCCGTAAAGAAGTACTAGTAGAATTTGGCTTCCGCCTGCCTAGCGCTATGGATAATCGCCCCCTAAACTTTACTGAATTTAATCAAAAAATAGCACAAGTCATTTATGCCAGTGCCACTCCCGGCCCCTATGAACTAAAAAACTCTCAGCAAATTGTTGAACAAATTATCCGTCCAACTGGAGTCTTAGACCCGACCATTGAAGTCCGCCCGACCCATGGGCAAATAGCCGACCTTATTAAAGAATGCCAGATACGAGCCCAACAAAAGGAAAAAGTGCTCATTACCACTCTTACTAAAAAAATGGCTGAAGAGTTAGCCGATTATCTTCAAGAAGCCGGCCTTCAAACTAATTATCTTCATAGTGATGTAGGTACACTAGATAGAATTGAAATACTGCAAGGCTTACGTCATAATAAATATGATGTTTTGGTCGGCGTTAATCTCCTCCGAGAGGGTCTAGATTTACCGGAGGTTTCTTTAATTATTATTTTAGATGCTGATATAGCTGGTTTTCTTAGAAATGAAACCTCGCTTATCCAAACCATTGGCCGAGCAGCTAGGCATACCAATGGCCAAGTTATTATGTATGCCGACACCATTACACCGGCCATGAATTACGCTATTAAAGAGACAGAAAGACGACGAGTTATTCAGGCTAACTATAATAAAGAACATGGCCTCCGGCCCCAAGCCATTAAAAACGCCGAGTGGTCTAATTTTGACTAAATTACTGGGTCAAATAACAAATACGCCGCAAGCCTCCTTCTTCTACTAGACTATAAATAGTGGGATTATCTTTATCTTTACTGCCAGGATTAATTATGAGAAGGCTGCTGGTGGGAGAAAATTGCCAGCCGCCGACCGACCGTAAATCATCATCGGGGCCAAAAGCAATAATTTGCCCATTTTTAGCATTAATAATGGCAGCTGATTCACAATTTTCTCCACAAGACCAAGTAGCTAAATGAAAATGGCCGGCCAAATTAATGCCTGCACGATATGACTGCTCAATTATTTTTTTATCAGCGAAATTAACATTCTTGCTTTGCCAATTAATCGGGGCAGGAGATAGATCATCTATTTCTGTTGACCAACTATCTAAAGACAAGGGCTTAGGGCAGGCGATCCGGGCCACATCTTCCTTAGTAACAACAGGACTCCCTGGGGCTACCTCAGGGGTAATAAAATTAGTGGTTGGTGGAGTGGTTGTCTCCGCAGACGATATCGTCCCGCCCACCTCTTGAGACTTATAACTTCGGCTTACCTTAATAGCCGCTAAAATATTGGCCGCTATAAAGGCGACGATAATAAGCCACAATAATTTTTTATTCATAGTTTATATTAACTATTTTAGCAATTTGCTAAATTAACTGATGATCTTTGATTTTCTCCTCCATAAAAGCAATAAACTCATCTTGATGCATAGTTGTTAGTTCGTTAGACCCTCGCCGACGAATGGTTAAAATCCCCGAATTTACTTCTTTCTCGCCAATTACTAAAGTGTAGGGTATTTTATCATGAAGAGCTTTACGAATTTTATTACCCACTGTCTCTTCGCTTTGATCCACCTCCACCCGAATATTATGATTAATCAATAACTCGGCTAAGGTAGTGCAATAATCACCATACTTATCACTTACAGCTACAATTTTAGTCTGCACCGGCGCTAACCAAACCGGAAAAGCGCCGGCGTAATTTTCAATCAGCAGGGCGATAAATCTTTCAAAAGAGCCAAACAAAGCACGATGCAGAACATAAGGACGCTCTGGTTGTCCCTCGGTGTTAATATAGGTTAGATCAAAACGTTCCGGTAAATTAAAATCGAATTGCAGGGTCGAACATTGCCATTCACGTCCCAGGACATCCTTTAATTTAAAATCTAGCTTGGGGCCATAAAAAGCTGCTTCCCCTATTTCCTCCTTAAAATTTAATTTCTTTTCCTGGGCTACTTTCTTTAAAATACGCTCACTAAATTCCCAGCCCTCATCTGAACCGGCATATTTAATATTATCCTGAGGGTCACGTAAAGACAAATAAACATTAATAGAATTAGGATCAAAACCAAAAGATTGAAACATAAAAAGGATAAAATCAATAACCCCCTTAAGCTCCGCTTCAACCTGATCCACTCGGCAAATAATATGAGCATCATCTTGGGTAAAACCACGAACCCGCACTAACCCAGAAAGCTCCCCGCTTTTTTCATAACGATACACAGTGCCGCATTCGGCATAGCGTAAAGGTAGTTCACGATATGATCTTAATTTTTCCCGATAAATCTCTAAATGAAA
>JAKJDQ010000033.1 GCA_022705845.1 Patescibacteria group bacterium
GCCTAAAATGGCAGCGAAAACAAAAAATAAATAATTTTTTTTCATATGCCTAAATAATAAAAATAATAATTAAAATTATAAAAAAACTAACTACATTATAGCAAATTTCTAGGTTGACGGCTAATCCAATAAAGACTTGAAACAATTAACCAAAAATATACTATTCCAATATGAAGGCTCCACCACCAATGATCCATAAACAAAAGCCAAATAAAGCTAGCGGCCAGCGGCCAGACAACTCCTGACAAACGTTGGCCAGCAGACCATAAAATCATTATAAGCCCCATCACTAACCAGACAAAACCAAGAAGACCAATTTCACTAATAATTAAAAGAAAAGAATTGTGGACTGGCTGGTAATCCCAGGCTGGCCTAACTATATTGTCTTGCTTACTTAAAAAACCGGTATAATTCCCTAGACCTACACCGAGCCAAGGATGCTGTTTAATAACTGCCAAAGCTGCTCCATAGCTTTCCTGGCGTTCCGCTAAGGATTTCTGCTCTAGCCGCGGCTCACCAGAAACTCTGCTACGACCTAAATCCTGAAATGGCCACAACCATAAACCTGACCATAGTAATAATCCTACAAAAAACATAATCAAAAAATGCCGACGGTGACGATCCTTGCGCTGACCAATTATTAAACTTATTATCCAACCAAAAAGAATAGCCAGCCAGGCGGCTCGACTCCAGCTAGCTAAAGAGGTGAGCGACCATAACCCTACTGAAGCAAAAAGTAAAAAGCGGGACAAATTACTATCATAATATTGGCTTGCAACCATAATAAAAATAATGACTATAGCCATCAAGGCTCCCAAAATATTAGGATGATCAAAACTGCCATAAGCCCTAAGCCAACGTCCAGTTACCTCACCAGCCGCATTAGTTGACTCAATAACTGCTATCCCTAAATCACCGGGATAATGATTGGCCAATCCCAGCCATTTATTGGCTGAAGCGGTCTGACTCATAAATTGTCCTAATCCTAAAATAGCAGGAAAAATAAGGCTCACTATCCACAAAGTAGACCAACGACGCCAAGGCCATTGAAGATGGCCTAATAAAAAATACCATCCCGCACTCCAGACAACAAGGCGCAGTAAATAAAAAATAATCAACGGCCAGGCAACATTATTTACCACTAAACTAATAGCGCTAATTAACCATAAACCGCTGAGCCAAATTAAATAGTGTTTTTTGCTACCATCTTTAACTGGAGTTAATTTAGACTTACCCAGTTTAAGTGCTAAACAGCTAAGGACTAATAAAATATCACTGATATATATACTAATTGTGCCATATTCCCAAAATTCTCCCCCTAGCTGTCCGGGATAAACAATCCAGCGGGTAGACCATGGCAAGATTAATACTAAAATAGTGGCTACAATATGCCCCAGCTTTATCCACCGATTCGAATGTGGCCGCTTCACGGCTTTGTCCACTTGAACCATTTCCTGCTTACCTTGTGCTAAAGCCTCTAATTTTTTCCTTAATTTATCGCGATAATATTCACGTCGATCAATAATATGAAGTTTAATAACCTCTTTAGTAACTACCACCCGTTCATCGATATTCATTAAAGTTCGCACACTGGCTGGCAAAAATTTCTGCTGCCAATAGGCTAAAGTAGACTCCCAAATTCTCGCCCAAAAAATACCCAAACGAGAAAATCCCCCAATTACTCTTTGCCAAAACTTACCTTGCGATTGGCTAACAATACTAACCCGCCAATTAGGTAAATAAGTCTTTAGCCAGGGATTATTTTTAATAATCTGCTGGTAATTTATGCCCTGTTCAACTAGTGGCCGCAAATTAGCCAACCAATAAATATAATACCAATCAGGGTGGCCATCTTTATCTGGCAATTTAAACCGGTCCAACCGCAAATCGCTACTGGCTAGCCAAAAACTTAAGCAAATTTTGTTGCTTCGGTTCTCATCAGTCGGCCGTAGTCCAGCAATTTGCATCATTAAATTAGCCCAAAAACGACAAAACCACAAAGAACCAGGTCTAGTGACAATAAACAAGTCAATATCGCTATCGGCGCGCAAATTGTAAGAACCCATTACATTGACTAAAGCAATAAACTGAACACCCGGCAACCAGCGTAACCACTTGGCTACTTTCTTGGCCCGTTTAATCTTAGCTATAGTTATGGGATAGCGCTCAAGTCGGCAATCAACTGCCCCTGTCTCACCAGGCAAAAAATAATAACCCCAGCGCTGCTGTAGTTTACCTTCATTTACTAATCTTTCTATTTCCCGTTTTACCACTAATAATTCTCCCTTTCCTGGTAAAAATGACCAAATTTCCCAGGCGGTTAGCGGATATTGAAATAATGAAAAATAAGCCACCGCCTCGATGATCGCTGACTCCAATGTCCAAGTATTTTGTTGCCGTCGTTCGACGAAACGGCTAGTCATACTACTCCTCATTAGGCCGCTCTAAAGCGACCGGCTCAACTTGATGGTCACTCTCCGTAATTTTAACTATATCTCGGTCCACTTTTTTAAATTCTTGATAAGCCTGATTATAATGATTCACCGCCGTCCCCAAACTGCCCCCCAAACGACGCAAAAAATCTTCATAGCTATTAAGATGGCGAGCTAATTTTTCTACATTGCTTTTAATAATTTTAGCATTCTCCTCAATCTGTAAGGCTTTAAGTCCTTGCAAGACAGTTTGAAGATAAGCTAAAAAGCTAGTTGGCGATACAATAATGACATGCCTATCGCGAAAAGCATATTCAATAAGATCCCGTGTATCAATCTGCACTGCCCCTACTTTATTTACTAATAAATCATAATATATAGCCTCGGAAGGAATAAACATAAAAGCAAAATCCATTGTCCCCACCTCTGGCCTGACATATTTGCTGGTTTCATCAATTCTATTTTTTAAATCCTGACGGAATAATTTTTCTAACCGTAGCCGCTCTCCCGGATCACTGGTATTGATAATTTTTTCATAATTCTCTAAAGAAAACTTGGAATCAATGGGAATAATTTTATCTTTAACAAAAATAACCGCGTCTACTATTTCTCCATTGGCAAACTGATATTGCATTTGAAAAGTCCCGGGCGGCAAGACATTTTTGAGAATTTCCTCCAAAAAATATTCACCGAGCACTCCCCGTTGCTTAGGGTTGCGCAAAATATCCTGTAAATTTTGCAACTGACCCGAAAAACCTAAAATTTGTTTATTACTAGCCTGGAGTTCAGCAAGATTTTTTGTGACATCGGTTAATAGTTGATTAATAGATTGCACCGTGTTCATTGTGTTTTGGTATTGATTCTGGCTAGCCTGGTAAGTCTCACGTAATTTTTCATCAACCAAGGCCCTCAGCTCATTATTTTGGTTAGCCAAAACTTCCATCTTTTCATTAAGAGCCGCCATTTTCTCACTATTAGCTCCTCGTCCAGCTACTAGCCAAACAAGAGCAACAACGGCTAAAACAATTCCTATGGCTAAAATAATTTCTATGGTCATATTATATTTATTATTACCAATTAATATTAAATAAGCGACAAGCGTTAGCAGTGGTAGCTTCAGCAATACGCTCAATCGTGGTATGTCTAATTTGAGCTATTCGCTCAGTTACTAGCTTAACTAAACTTGGCTCATTACGCTGACCCCGGAAAGGCACGGGTGTTAAAAAGGGACAATCCGTTTCAATTAATAATTTCCCCAAGGGCATTTTTTGAATTAAATAATCCCAAGTCTTACAAAAAGTAATAAGGCCATTAAAAGAAATAGCTAAGCCTAAATTAAAATATTCATGAGCCAGCCCCATGTCTCCTGAAAAACAATGAACCACTCCCCAGGGTCTATCTTTAAATAAAATCTGTTGGTACTGATGATAAAAATCTTTCAGAACAACCAGTAAATCATCGTGGGCTTCGCGACAATGTAGAATCACCGGCAAATGATGCTGGGCCGCTAAAATAAGCTCTTGAAATAAAACTTGTCGCTGTTTTTCTTTGATGATCTCGGGAGATTCATTAATATCAGCTAGGCGGTAATAATCTAGGCCAATCTCGCCAATAGCAACCACTTTGCTAAAATCAGCTAATTTATCATACTTCTTAATATCTAACTCTTCCCCGCGGCTCATAAAATCATAATCTTCACCCTG
>JAKJDQ010000034.1 GCA_022705845.1 Patescibacteria group bacterium
CTGGTTTAAATCCATAAGAAGTTGTGCCTTGACATAATAGGGTAAAATATGTTCCCTTCCATTTTCAATAGACTTTTCCACATATTGTAATCCCTCGCGGGCATAACTAACCGACAAATTATTACGACTAGCCTGGCTAGCTAATTCTAACAGCTGGGCTAATTGCATGTTTAAGAAATTATCTTTAGGATTATACTCTAAATTCTTCTTGCCTTGGTCAATGGCATAACTAAAAATAGCGGTCCGCTGAACATCGGTTAAATTATCCAAATAATAACTAGTACTAAGCAAAGAATTAATCATGGCTGACCGACTGTCCCGCACCAACGGTGAGCCTTCGGCGTGCGCCTTCTTAAAAGTCTCTAATCCCTGCATCATTCGCCCTTGATTAAATTCAATAATGCCGTCAATAGTCCCATTTAGCATTTTAATGGTGGTAATATTAGTCGCCCAGATGAGCCAGGCCATGAGCAATCCACCACCCACCAGCACCCAAATTTCTTTACTTATCCAACCCTGGTCCTTTTCTTTCTTATCTCTCTCCGGCCGATGATACAAATTATTAATTAAACCAAGAATAATCATTAAGAAGATATAACTCGCCAGACAATCAAAAAGAGCAAGGTTCTGGACAAAATAGGAGGCCAGAAAGGCTGCTAAAGCGGCAAACTCTGGCAGTTTAATTTTATCTTCCCGGTAGGCCTTAATTAAATAAATAACTGCCCAAGTAAACATAAATAAATAGGCCGCCAGTCCTAACAGTCCAGTAGTAGTAGCAATCTCCACCACATTATTATGGGCTCGGTCAAAAAAATCTTCACCCTTGCTAAAACGATAGAAATCACCCTCAAATTGACGGTCAAAGACTAAAGCATAATTGCCATGCCCCACCCCTAAAAGTGGATGGCTCCCTAAATCACGCCAGGCCCATTTCCAGGAATAAAATCGGGTATTTAAAGTAGGATTTTCCAGAGAAAAATCGCGGATAACCTTGCCTAGCTGAGTATTATCTAGGGCCGGTGACCAGCGGAAAGCAAAGAGCAGGCCCACCCCTATAACCAGAACACCAACCACAACCAACCCCCACTGCCGGACTTTCTTCTTATGATTTAAAAAAGTCATCAGGCCGGCATAAACTAAAATACCAACCGCTAGCCCAGCATAAGCTCCAGAGATATCCGCCCTGACGAAACCAACAAAGAGCAAAATAAGGACTAACCAATAGGGAAGCGACACTAACCAATTACGACTCCGTCCAATAAGCAAGGCAGTAATGAACATGGTCATAAGCATCAAGGTGCCCATATAGGCCGCGTTGCCTAAGGTGGAAGCATTATAATTTTGAAAAAGGCCAATTAAACTAAGCAGAGTGCCGGCACTTACCATGGCAATAAGCAGAGGCTGCCAGTCCCGCCAGTTGCGAAAAACCGTAACAACAATAAGGTATAACAAAAAGAAATGAAATAAAGGAAACCAGCCCAGCATCCGCTCTAAATCGCCCCAAAAGCTTAAATTAAAATCTACCCCAGTAAAACAGGTAATAAGGACAATGAGCAAATAAACCGCCCAGCCAATAGTCAGCCATGATTTCTTAGGCCGCTCGCTCGGATATTTAATAATATAGGCTAACCAGACAACAGTTAAAATCTCTATTAAGATATTAAAATACAGCTGTTTAGAAGTAATATACGGAAAATAGAAGTGCTTATTAACTAAAAATAAAGAAACTAGGCTGGCATAAACGCCCACCTTTAAAATAAAGCGGTACCAAGCTCGCGACATAGGTTAATAATAAAAATAAAAAGATTAAATAAAAAAAACTAGCGTCTTACGCTAGCCATAATTATAGGGAAAAAATAGGAAGAAGACAAGAGGGCATAACCCCGCTCAACATCTTTAATAGCCAATTGTCCTCAAAAATAAAAGGCTACCCCCAGTTATGGTGGGTAGCCCAAGCTTTAATATTTATTTTTTAAAATACAGGAACAGGAGCAGCCTGGCTGCTCCGGCGACACTGAACATGTCGCCCAACCGAAGGGCCTCAGCTATCGGGATAAAACGACATTTCCCGATTAGCTCGCCGGTCTTGTCTGCCGGCAATTCGTCGGTTATCGGGAAAACCACCCCAGTAATATCGATTTCCACCTGATCGGCTGTCAGGCAGAAACCATACACCTTACATCCCCCATCCGCTCCGGTCTCAAAAAACGCGGAATTGGGGTTTAAAGGATGCCCGGGGAGCAGAAAAGGCCGGCCTTGAAAACCGGTCTCTTCGACCAATTCGCGGGTTGCAGTTTCATCATGTTCTTCCCCCTCTTGAACAAAGCCGCGGGGGACGTTCAGAACCGTACCGCCTTGTTTGTTGCGGTACTGTTCTACCACACCGATCAATAAATGATCATGTGGCTGGTCAGGGCTCACCACCTGTCTGCCATTAAGACAGACAAAGGGTACGATGATTGCCCCTCCCCGCCCGGCCTCTTCAAAAGCTATTGAGTTGTAGCCGGCCCTTTCATCGGCGCCGAAATTAATAACACCAAACTTGCTTCTGACGGCTACGTGGCGGACGTTAGTCATATCAACGGGTTTGCCGTTGATATATAACCGCCATGTCCACGTCGCCCCCTCAGGCATGGGGACGATAGAGGGGGTAATTAACCCCTCTTTTTTCAGCCGATCAACTAATAATTGCATCTTTTTCATTTTTTTCTCCTTTTTTCCCAGTTAGTTATTTTTGGGGATTGTTAATGTACTATTTTTGCTTTACCACATTCTTTACCTTTTGTCAACAAGTAATCTTTCTCTTACTTTACTGGCAATTTGTAAGTCAGTAGTAGAAACAATCAGACGATTGTTGCTCTCAGCAAGACCTCGGCTCATTTTACCCAAATCCCGCCCCGTAATAAGATCAACAATGACTCCCTTAGCCTCATGGACTAGAGGATAAGCTGCGGCTATTTCCAGTGAATGCTTGCGGGTACATTCTAGAACTAGCCAGCTCAATCCCCGGGCTAAGTCAATATAGTAGGGCAGTGAGGCCTCAAGATAAGAAAATTTAACCTTATCTAATTTCTCCGCTGCCCGGCTAACTGATTCAAAATAAAGATCAGCATAGGCCGTAAGACCCTTGACTTTTGGCTTAACCACAGTCCTGACATATTGGCCTTGAGCCCCAGAATCAACCCAGGCTCCAAGACCATGAGCCGCAATGAAGTTATCACCGCCACCGCTGGCGATACGGCCATAATCCACCATGATGCTGCCAATATACCCGCCAAAATTGGACCAGCGGGCATCATAAAGGCCCATCATGGTGCCATAACGGCCACCATCACCAGCTAAATAGACGGCTGAGCCATCAAGGCCGTCTACATAGGCAATATATTTGGCTCCCTCTAAATTAAAAGAGCCATGTTCTTCGGTAATCCAGCCAATCCTGTAGCCAGTGGCCTGCCAAAACTGGATTACCACCTCTTCTAATTCCCAATCGGCGACTAAGGTTTGGTCGCCAAATTGGTTAGATGGACCTAAAAATTGCCGGCCGCCCTCTTCCAACTCCAGATAACGCGCCCTTAGCTTATTAGCTAAAAGCGGCGCTAGATTGAAAAAGCGCTGCGGGGTTAGTCCATTATCGTTCGTCTTGTCCATTTTTTACCTCCTGTAACAAGATAGCCCAAAATTAACATTATCTATCCTAAATGTCAAGGCTAACAAATAACTATTTAGCAGTATCTGACTTTATATCATTAAGCTGATGCTCTATTTTTTTGCGGTCAGCATCAGAAAATTTATCCAAATTTTTAGCTACTGCCTCACCCTCATGAGCCTTAATAAGTTTTAGGGCAATGGCCTTACGTTTAGCAGCGCTAAATTGGTCAAGATGGTTAGCTAATGTCCAGCCTTCATGAGCTTCAATGAGTTTATCAATAATAGTATCATCATCAAGGCCAGAAAATCTATCCAGATTATTTAAAACCAGTACACCATTACCAGCCTCAATTAACTTTAAGGCTATGTCTTTATCTAAATCCGGTATTTTATCTAAATGACCATCTAAAGCCCAGCTCTGACCAGAATCAATAATTTTTAAAGCTATCTGCCGCCGGTCAGCTTCAG
>JAKJDQ010000012.1 GCA_022705845.1 Patescibacteria group bacterium
GGATTAGCCGTCAACCTAGAAATTTGCTATAATGTAGTTAGTTTTTTTATAATTTTAATTATTATTTTTATTATTTAGGCATATGAAAAAAAATTATTTATTTTTTGTTTTCGCTGCCATTTTAGGCCTTATTGGCTGGCAGTGGGGTCAACACTGGGTGCCGGCCGCTCAAGCGGCACCTAACTGTACCATTATTATTACCAGGTTTGACTCTAAAACATATAATGCTGACGTTCTTGATACCATTTTGAATAAAAATGGCCTAATTACTAAAGGGGCGTTTTTAGATGCTCTTCAGGCTGGGGCTTTACCATTTACAACCAACAAGGCCAGTGAGCAAATTATTAATGTAGTTATGGACATAGTTACTAAGGAGGTTTGCAAAGGCAAGTGTAACTCTGATTACTTAGTGATGCAATCTAGCTGTGGCGCTGGTTGCGCTATTAATATTACCAAGTTTGACTTCAAAGAATATAGTCCCCATCCAGTTGACGATATTCTGTTTACGTATCATTTTATTGATCCTGGTGATTTTTTAAGGGCCGTTCAAAATGGCCAGTTACCATTTTTAACTAAGACTTTAAGTGAGAATGATGCCACTTTGGCTATTTCTGATATTAAAGAGGCATTATGCGGTATGCCAGATAAATGTAATCCGGCTGCCCTGGTTTTAGATTTACAGTGTATCAAACCAGACAATTCTTCTACTTCTCCTTTTGAGAGAGCGCGCGCTGCTCGCGTAGAGCGATTAGCGGTTATGAATACTTGTCAGAAACAGGTATTTCAGGCTATGCAAGCCAATAATGAGCAATATCTAAAAAGTGTTAAAGAAAATAATCAGCAATATTATTCAGCCATGGCGCCAATTACTGCTCAGTTTCGGCGTGATTATTTCGCCACTAAAGATCCTGGTGTTAGGCAATCATTATTACAAAACTATTTAAATCAAAACAAAACAAATAGACAAAAATTATATAAATCTCAGGCTAAATCTGTTGATAATTTTTTAGGACAGGTCAATATTCTTAATAGTCAGTTTAATGCTTGTGTCAAATAGTCTATGCTTAATTTTAAGCATATTTTAAGCATAATGAATTTAGATAAGCCGCTGGTCATTTTTGACTTGGAGACAACCGGTTTAGCTCTAGCTTATGACCGGGTTATTGAACTAGCGTTTATTAAGATAATGCCTAATAGTCGAGTTATTGAAAAAGATATTTTTTTTAATCCTGAAATTGATGTTCCCAGTGAAGTAACAGCCATACATGGCTTAACTAACGCTGATTTAGCAGATAAGCCTTTATTTCGCCACCAAGCCCAAGAAATTTGGGATATATTTAATGATTGTTATTATGGGGGTTTTAATATAGCTAATTTTGATTTGCCGATGTTGCGGCGGGAATTTTTAAGGGCCGGTTATGATTTTAATTATACTAAAAAGCAGGTCATTGATAGTAAAATTATCTACCATGCAATGGAGCCAAGAGATTTAGCGGCGGCTTATAAATATTATTGCCAAAAAGAGTTAGTTAACGCCCATAGCGCTTTAGCCGATGTTCAAGCCAGCGTGGAGATATTAGATCAGCAGTTAGCTAAGTATGATTACGAGCTTATTAGACAAATTAGCGAAGCGCCAGATGATCGTTATGTTGATGAAGAAAAAAGATTTTATTGGCGGAGCGGTGAAGCTTATCTTAATTTTTCTAAATATAAAGATAGGTCACTAGCTGAAGTAGCTACAGTTGATCCTGGCTTTCTGCGATGGATGATGGAAGCAGATTTTTCTCCTGAGACCAAACAAATTGTGGAGCGGGCCTTAGAGGGGGAATTCCCCCAAAAGAAATCGCAAGATAGTGTGGCTAATAGTGAAATACTGCCGCCAGCCAAGAAAACGGTTAGTGGTTTTAATGAGGAACCAAAATTATTTTAACATGAGTTTATCTAAAAATTTAAAAAAGACATCTCCCAATGACCTACTGGCCGCTGACTTAACCTCAGATAGCGACGAAGCCTTAGATTTAAGTTTACGGCCCCAGACTCTTGCGGAATATATTGGCCAGCCAGCAATTCATCAAAGTCTAGAAATTTTTTTACAAGCAGCTCAATCGCGGGGCGACAACATTGAACATGTTTTATTGTATGGTGCCCCAGGGTTAGGGAAAACTACCTTGGCCCATGTGATTGCCAATGAGCTGAAGGCTAATTTGCGGGTAACATCTGGTCCAGCCATTGAAAAGGCTGGTGATTTAGCCGCTATTTTAACTAATTTACAAGACGGGGACTTGTTATTTATTGACGAGATCCATCGTTTGCCGCGTAGCGTGGAAGAAATTCTTTATCCCGCCATGGAAGATGGAGCGCTAGATATAGTTTTGGGCAAGGGACCGTCAGCGCGGATTTTACGTTTAGATTTGCCACGTTTTAGCTTAATTGGTGCGACTACTAAAGTTAGCTTACTTTCAGCACCCTTAAGAGATCGTTTCGGTATGGTTTATCGGCTAGATTTTTATGAGGTTGAGGACCTAGAGAAAATAATAAAACGCAGTGCCAAAATTTTACAAATAAAATTACAACCCTCGGCTAATCATTTAATTGCCGCAAGGGCTAGACGCACACCGCGGATTGCTAATCGCTTATTAAAAAGAGTAAGAGATTATGCCCAGGTAAAAGGCAGCGGAGTTATTACCGAAGATCTCTGCCGTCAAGCTTTTGATTTGCTAGCTATTGACAGCCTGGGTCTAGACAGCATGGATCGTCTTTTATTAGAAACTATTATAGATAAGTTTGCTGGTGGCCCGGTTGGTCTTAATACTCTAGCCGCTGCTACTGGGGAAGAATTAATAACTATTGAAGATATTTATGAGCCCTATCTACTGCAGCTAGGTTTTTTAGAGAGGACGCCGCGGGGCCGTAAAGTTACAGCTAGAGCATATCAACACTTAAATCGTGTGCCTCCAGACAGTTTGTTTTAGTATGGATTTGTCCGATTTTGATTATTTCCTGCCTTCCGAGTTAATTGCTCAGACTCCAGTTGAACCACGAGATAGAGCCAAGCTAATGGTGGTTGATCGGCAAACTGGTAAATGGCAGTCAACTATTTTTTCTAACTTGCCGCAGTTTTTGCAGTCGCCAGATATTTTAATTGTTAATAATTCCAAGGTTTTGCCGGCTAGATTAATGGGCCATAAATTAAAGACAGGTGGCAAGATAGAGGTGCTGTTAGAGCATAAATTAGCTAGTCCTAACTATCAGGAAAGGTGGCGTTGTCTTATTGGGGGTAATCGGCCAAAGATGGGGTTAATAATTAATTTCTCGTCGGATTTGACAGGGCAGATTATTGGGGAGGAAGCGGGTGGTGTTTTTATTGTAGAATTTAATAAAACAGGGAGTGATTTCTGGTCAACTATTTATAATATTGGGGAGATGCCGTTGCCACCGTATATTAAAGCTGACGAGACAATTATTAAACAGGCTGTTAAGGATTACCAAACGGTTTATGCCCAGGATAATAAGGTTGGATCAGTAGCTGCCCCTACTGCTGGCTTGCATTTTACTAAAGAATTATTAAGGTGTATTAAGGCGATGGGGGTAGAAATAGTAGAAGTTACGCTTCATATAGGATTGGGCACCTTTGGACCAGTCAGCAGTGAAAACATTAAAGAACAGCGTCTTCATGAAGAGTTAGTAGATATTAGCGCTCAAAAAATTAATCAATTAGTCAAATACCATAAAGAGGGGCGGCGTTTGATTGCTGTTGGAACTACATCAGTAAGGGTTTTAGAGGGTGTGGTGGCTCAATTTATAGATAGTCCGGCCGTAGAGGATTGGCTAGCGCCCATTGATTTGTTTATTTATCCTGGTTTTGAATTCCGGCTTTTAGATGGGTTAATAACTAATTTTCATTTGCCTAAATCTAGTTTAATGATGTTAGTTTCTGCGTGGGCGGGCACCGATTTGATTAAAAAAGCCTATGCTGCAGCTATTGCTGAAAATTATCGTTTTTTTAGCTATGGCGATGCAATGTTGTTAGTGTGATTTTAATTGACGTCTTTACTTATCTTAATTATACTAGACAATATAAATTAATTATTAAAAAATTTTATGGTTCAAATGAAGAAGCGTACTAAAAGTGAAACCCGGAGACGTCGTTCCCATCACGCTCTAAAAGCTAAAGTTTTAGTAAAATGTCCTCAATGTGGTCAGTTAATTTTACCGCATACTGCTTGTTCTTTTTGTGGGACATATAAAGGCAAGCCAGTAGGGCAAGTTAAGAGCGCCAAGGTTAAGAGGGCAACCAAAAAAGTACCCAAGGAGGCTACAGCCAAAGCTAAGACTGAGACCAAAGATAAAAGTCAAAATAAGAAAAAATAATTATGGCCAATCGTCATTTAGCGAGAACCCTGGCCATGCAAACTTTATTTTGTTGGGATTTTAATGGTCAGAAAAAAAATTTAGACGAATTAATTGAGGAAGGTTTTAAACAGTTTGCTCCAGAGTTTGATGATCATGGTTTTGTGAAAGATTTAGTAAAGGGGGTAGTGGCTAATCTGCCTGCTATAGATAACTATATTGTTAAATATGCTACTGAATGGCCGCTGGACCAAATTACTCCAGTAGATCGTAATATTTTACGAATTGGGATTTATGAATTAGCTTTTGATTCTAATATACCAGCTAAGGTGGCTATTAATGAAGCCATTGAAGTAGCTAAAACCTTTGGCGGTGATGCCTCGGGGCGTTTTGTGAATGGAGTTTTAGGGGCAGTTTATAAAGAAATACCCATTAAATCAATAGATAAGTCATCTCCCGCAGTTAAAGATGAGGAAACTGGTAAAGATGAAGAAAAGTGAAAGGTATATGACAAAACAGCAAGAATTAGCTAATAAATTAGGCATTAGGTTTAAAGATGAAAATCTATTAACTCAAGCCTTGGTTCATCGTTCTTATCTTAATGAACACAGTAATTGGCCAACCGGCCATAATGAGCGGCTGGAGTTTTTAGGTGATGCCGTGTTAGAGTTAGCTGTAACTAAATATCTATTTTTACATTATCCAGATAAGCCTGAGGGGGAATTAACAGATTGGCGGGCGGCACTGGTTAATGCTAAAACCTTAGCGCAGATTGCCCAAGAGATTGAACTGGATAAATATTTATTTTTGTCACGAGGCGAAGCCAAGGAAAAAGATTCTAAAGGGCATCAGTATATTTTAGCTGATGCTATGGAGGCTCTGCTGGGAGCTATTTACTTAGATCAAGGATGGGCGGTAGCTCAGCGGACAATTAATAAGCTGGTGTTATCTAAATTAGATTATATTATAAAAAATAAGCTTTATTTAGATCCTAAATCGTATTTTCAAGAGCGAGCTCAGGAAGTTTATGGTTCCACGCCGCATTATGAGCTGCTGGCTTCTAGCGGGCCAGACCACGAGAAACTTTTTGAAGTCGGTCTTTATGTTGATAATCGCTTAGTCAGCGTAGGTCATGGTATGTCTAAACAAGAAGCTCAGGTTGATGCCGCCGAAAAAGGCTTAAAGCAAGAGGGGTGGCGTTAACTTGGTCGGCGTTTGATAATTATTATTATTAAACCACTAACAATAAGGATATCTGCTAGATTTAAGAAGGTCCACCAGGTAGCAAGATAATCAATGACCCCGCCATAGACTAAGCGGTCATAGAGATTACTGGTTGAACCAATAAGTAATAATAGCCAGCCCCAAGCGTTGGGGCGGTGTTGTCGTAGGGTAATAATTGTTTCAATTATTAAGCCAATAACAACAATACTTAAGACAATAGAGAGGACAGGCCCAGTCCACGGTAAAGAGAAAGCCAGATATTTATTAAGGTTATAGCCTAAAAACCAGCCGCCGATTAATTTAATAGGTTGCTGTTGCCAAAAAATTATGGCTGCCATTTTGAGAGCCCGGTCTAAAATTAATAATAAAACAGCCCCAAGCCAGGCTGTTTTATTAAAAAGAGAGTATTTATTTATTGGTTTTTTTGTAATTTGTTTTTGCATTTAATACAGGAGCTAGAAAAAGGTCTAGCTAGCAGCCGTTTTTCATCAATTTTTTTGTGGCAATATTTACAAATACCATAGGTGCCTTGGTCAATTTTTTTGAGGGCGGTATCAATATCACGCAAATTTTTTTCTAGGATTTGCTCAGTCGCTAGGTTAGTAGAATATTGTTCAACTTCTTGAGCATTCTCGTCATTTTCTTTGCCATAGTCAGGAAAAGTACTAGTGAAATCATTAGCATAACCAGACTCTTTAGTAGCAAAAGCTTCTAGCGCTTTCTCGGCCTCTTTTCTTAGCTGAAGTAATTCTGTTTTAATTTTTTGAATGGTTTCTGCGCGCATAAAATAAAGAAAAAATCTCTTATAGAAGATAATTTAAGTATAGTCCATTTTGCTTATTTTAGCAAGCTAAATTTTTATTTATGAGCCGTAGGATTTTGCCAGGTAATAAGCCGTCCGGGAGGTTGATGATCTAGATGAATATGCCAGGTATTAGCTGGCAGTAAGTCGGCTATTTTTTCTGGCCATTCAATAATTGTTAGATAGCCAGGCTGACCGGCAAAATCGCTGAAGCCTAAATTAATCAAGTCGTTAGATGAATTTAATCTGTATGCGTCTATATGGATTAACTCTTTAATTGTTGGGTGGTCGCAGGAGTAATGTTCACAGATAACAAAGGTGGGGCTGGTGACTGGAGTAGTAATCCCTAAATACTTAGCTACCGCTTGAGTAAAAAAAGTTTTTCCTGTCCCCAGTTCACCAGATAGGGCAATAATTTCTCCGCCATGCCAATTTTTGGCTAAACGGCGAGCTAGGCTAGCCGTTTGTCGGGGCGTTGGCGCATAATAGCTATTAGTAGACTGTTTATTTTTGGACGTCAATGACATAATAGCCAAGATTATTATAATTAACTTGAAAATATGGAGGGACAAACAGCTGGCGGTTAAATTTAATAGTTTTTTCTTCTAGGCCGCTAATGAATTTATCTACATGAAAATAAAGGTAATAATTTTCTTGGTCGCCGTAGAAGATGAAGCGTTCTAATGGCCCAAAAGGACAATTGTTGATTTTTTGGATTAATTCGACGGGCGACTTAGCAGTGGCTAGATCTTGGACATAATTATACCTTTTAGAGAAGATGGCAGCTGGATGATTATTATGCTGATTAAAATAAATTAAGTTATTAATTGGGACAATAGCTAATAGCTGAGGAACGGTTTCTAAAGTTAAACTATCTTGAGGCAAAGGATGATTATTAAGATATTGACTTAATTGGACAATAGATGGGTCCATTTGTTTAGATTTAATTCGTTGATTTCTGATAGTTGGGTCGTCGATGAAAAAACCAAAAAATGACTGAGCAATTAATAGACCTAGGCCAAGCAAGGCTAAGGTTATTGCTGTTTTAGTTTTTTGGTCTAAGTTATAATGTTGCCAAATGCGGCTTAAGCCATAGGCTGCCCCCATAGCTAAGATAGTGGGGGCCCAGATATAAAAACCGCGGAATTCTTGAAATGGCTTATGCCAAATTAACAGAGTTAGCAAGCCACCACCCCACCAGATAAAAGCTGTAGAGAACAAATAAAGCAACTGCCTAGCGATGGGATCGCGATGATAATAAATTAAGGCACCTAGGCCAAACAAAAAGATTAAATTAGTCCAGCTTGTTAGTTGGAACATCGGCAGCCACAGATTCAAGCCAGTAGGGGTAAAAAGGGCAGTTTGCCAACTTTCCAAGCCATTTTTTAGATAGCTACTAAGTAGTGGTCCAGTAAAAGGCAGGGTGGCGATGAAAGATACGATAGCGGTTTGGATCAGCCGCCAAAAATATCTAAGCCGGTGATTATTTTTCTCTGTCAGACCCATTATTATTAAAGCAATGGCTGCAAAAGCCAGCCAGAGATAATAAGTCATAAATATTAAGCCGGCAGCTAATCCATAAATTAACGGCTGCCAGATGGTCCAGCGTTGATTGTTTACTCGGTGGTATAGGCTAATAGTCCATAGAATTGTAGCCACGGCAGCTATTATTTCATAAGGTTTGCCAATGATTAGATCCTTGTCTAGAACAGTCATAATTAGTAAAGGAGACAGGGTGGCCAGTAGTACATTGAGGCGATGGTTAGGGAGGATATTTTTAAATAGATAACGTTGTAGTAGAAATACTACTACCGGGAAAAGCAAGAAGAAAGTGGTAGCAGCCACTTTCATCATTATGATGCCATTCCAATTAAAGAGTCTTCCCCAGAAACTAAAAAACCAAAAACTACCCGGTGGATAGAAAGGAGGCAGGCCATGATAACTAAAGTCGGAGCTGAAGCCAATTTTAGCTAAAGTATTAAATATAGCGGCAATAGTTAGCTCATCACCCTGAAGACCCCATAAGGGCAGCTGTAAATTATTAGACCATAAGGCATAAGTACCAGCCGAGGTAAGTCCAAAAAGCAACAAGAGGTAAAGGGGATTTTTTTTCTTAATAATTAAGTAAGCCGCTAAAATAGCAAAAAGCATCAAAATTATTTTGATGCTGCTATAAATTTGGATATCAGAAAAATTCATAAAGCTTTAAAATAGTGTATTTATACAACTCCGCTTAAACTTACTTTATCAGAAATTCTTAAAAAATCCAATGCCTGCCACCAGAGGCGGCGGGTGAAAAATTCTACGTATAACGTTTTGGCATATCTGAAGTCGCAAAGTGATTTGGACATAGACTTTTGCAAAAAGCCGAAGCCAGATACGCAGTGTTATCGGGTGTAATTAAAAGTTTTGGTTTTGCAAAGCAAAACATTATTTGGGGCTATTTTTTATTTTTATTATGTTGTAAAATAATTCTTTATTAGCAACACCAACATTTTGTATCTTGTAATTTGGAAAAATAGTTTTTAACTTTGTTTCAATAAAAAATAAATCAACCAAGCCCTCAATTTGCTCATAATTTAATTTTAATTTTCTAACCTTGTTATAAATCAGCAAATGGATAATTTCATGAGCGATTGTTTCGTTGGCGTTTTTTATGTCTTTACGGTTTACCACTCTTAAATTAACTATGTTGGGATAATTAAATTGCCCATTGGGTCCGTATAATGAAATATGGCAAAAATATTTATCTTCTATTTTTAAATTAAAACTGCTTAAAATTTTAAAAAAATTCTTTTCAATTTTCTGCCAGTTGTTTTTTATAGTTTCTTTTTTAAATTGATAATTATCTTTATTATAAACTTTGTTTAATTCCCTGCTTAATTTCTTGACAAAAAGTTTTTTATTATTTTGATAAATTTTAGCGAAAAATTTAGGTAAAATAATTGGAAAATCATTATCAATAAACCACTGATATTCATCGTAAATGTTCAGTAGTTTTTCTTTTTCTTTATTTTTTGAATATAAAAATTGTAGCCTCATGTTTATATTATAGCTTGCAATCCTGCAAAATAAAACGGCTAAAGTCTTTGAGCTCTCACTTTAGCCGTTATGTGGTTAGAAAAATCCCGCTTCCTCCAATTGCTTGGCGATGCCGATAACTTCACCCTTAGGATCGGCTATCTCAGTAAAGGCTTTCCGAACTGCCCACTCAATTTCTCGCAGGCTTTTTTCGCCGGTCATCTGCTCGACAATAAACGCTCCAATCTCGTTAAAAGTCAGAACACCTTTACCCTGAAAGAAACCGAGAAAACCATTAAGGTCTTGCCTGATTTTAAATCGGCAATTGATTTTAGGTATAAACTCGCTATCCATGTTAATCTCCTTTTCTTCCCTGGATAAATTCGTCGGGAGCATACATTTTTGAAAAACAACTTCTTGACCGACGAAAGGATTAAAGCCAAAATAACTATCCCTGTATTTAAGTTTTTCCTTTGTCTCAATGCTGGTAAAATCCCTTTAGCGGTATTTTGAATTTTTCGCTCAGTGTTCTTAACTCTTTTTCAACTTGTCCCCAATATGTTTGGGTGAATCTAGATTGATAAAGAGATAACAAATGGGGATATTTGCTTTTCAGAAGATCTTGGACATTCTCCCAATTTCCGCATTTGAGATTTATACTTTCTGCCATTACGAAATCGACTTTACCAACAATAGCTGTAAAAATAGTTTCAAGGTTAGTCAATCCGGGCAGAATTGGTCCAATAAAGGCATAGGTGGTAATGCCACTTCGGTGAAAAGTATCAAGCGCCTTTATTCTTTGTTGAGGCGTAGAAGAATAAGGTTCAAAGTTCCGAGCGATCTCTTGTGCTGTTGTTGTTAGCGTTAAACCAACTTCGCACTGACTAAGCTGTTTAAACAAATCTAAATCTCGTATCACAAGATTAGACTTTGTTAAAACAGAAACCGGAAAATTGTATTGAAGCAGAATTTCCAGAATTGCTCTGGTAATACGATACTTTTGTTCAATCGGTTGGTAAGCGTCAGTAACGCTCCCCAAAAGCGTTATGCCTTTTTTGGGTTTTCTGGCTAACTCTTTTGCTAAAACTTCAGAAGCGTTTATCTTAACATCAACAAAGTGTCCCCATGGTTCATCATGAGCCGTAAACCTTTTCATGAAGCGAGCGTAACAATAAATACAACCATGCAGACAACCGACATAGGGGTTGATACAATAATCTGCTTCCGGCAGCCTGCTTTTAGTTAAAAGAGTTTTGCATTGTATAGTGTTAATTTTCATATCACTTTACCTCCCTTTTATTGCCTTTTTGGATATAAGCAATTGTTCGACAGAAATTTGTTTTTGTACAAAATTCTGAAATTTTTATTGCTTTCTCCAGAACTTCGTCTAAATCATCTACCGGCAGTTTGCCAAGACGAAAACTTGGGTAAGGACGGCAATTATCATCAATAGCCCAAGCACAAGCTATTACTATGCCATTGGGAAGAATGCCGATTGATTCTACTACCGCGGGACATTTTATAGTTCCTTCCAGTATTTTAAGCGAGTGCTGAAAAAAAATTCTTGTAAATCCGTGTAATCCTCGCAAAAACTTCATTATCTTCAAGTATTCTGAATTAGAAGGAGTAAATTTTGTAAGTTTAATGCCTCTTCCCACGGGGTAAAATCTTAGCAATTCCCATTCTGGGATACCGTTTTCGCACAACCAACGGTATACACTTTTGAGGTTTTTCTTAGTCATCGTAGCGGGATAGAGAACGGTAGCTGCTCTCACTTTTATTCCCGCAGCTACACACTTCTTCATTGCTACCATTGATGCGCGGTTGTATCCGCGAGGACGCCAAGGATTTTCTGTCCCGGGTAGATTATCTAATGTAAACTCAACTACACCAACTTTCTTTAGAAGCTCAAGTTTAGCATCAGTAATTTTACTACCTGTTATACTAACACCAATTTTTCTAGACTTTTATTGGCTTCAACGGTAGTTGTGTTTAGAGTTTTTTTAGGATAAAAATAGTTGATTGAGGAACTAAAAATATAGTAGATGTTTAATACTACCAGTGGGCACACAAGGATTTGAACCTTGGACCTCTTCGGTGTAAACGAAGCGCTCTAACCAACTGAGCTATGCGCCCTAGTTGTGCCGAGGACAGGACTTGAACCTGCACGAAGTTTCCTTCACAAGCACCTCAAGCTTGCGTGTCTACCACTTCCACCACCTCGGCTTAGTCAGTCTTTTTGGGGGTAGCCGTCTTTTTTTCACTAATATCTCTGAGCCTCTTTTTATAATTTTTAATGAAAGTTAATTTAGCCCGTCGGACGATGGCTTGTTTTTTTATTTCTACCTTAGTAATGGTTGGTAGATTAATAGGGAAAATTTTTTCTACCCCAACTCCATCAGAAATCTTACGGACAGTAACCGTACCTCCGGCCTCCTGACCATGTTTGCGGGCAATAACTAGGCCTTCGAAATATTGAATCCGTTCTTTTTCCTCACCTTTAGGATTAAGTTCTTTGATTTTTTGGTAAATACGGACCGTCATGCCTGGCTTAAGGTCACGTAATGTAGGAGCTTGCGTTTCATTCATAAGTTTTTTCTAATAAAAAATAGCGCTTGTAGTTTAAGCTTTATTAGCTTAAGCAATTTTAGGTTGAGTGTCAAGGCTGCTTGCCTTATTAAAGATAGCTTTTAGATATTCGCCAGTAAAGCTCTGGGGGTTAGCAGCAATATCTTGCGGCGTGCCTTCGGCTACTATTTGACCGCCCCGTTCGCCGCCTAGTGGCCCTAAGTCAATAATCCAGTCAGCAGTTTTAATAATATCTAAATTATGTTCAATGACAATGACGGTATTGCCTTTGTCTACTAGACGGTGCAGGACATCTAATAGTCTTTGGATATCGGCAAAATGTAGACCAGTAGTTGGCTCATCGAGAATATACAAAGTACGACCGGTGCCTTTTCGGGCTAATTCTGTGGCTAATTTTACTCGCTGTGCTTCGCCACCTGAGAGGGTGGTAGCTGCTTGGCCTAATTTAATATAGCCCAGTCCGACCTGATCTAGAGCTTCTAGCTTATCTTTAATAGCCGGCTGGTTAGCAAAAAAGACTAGCGCTTCCTCAACAGTCATTTCTAGCACTTCATAAATATTTTTATCTTTATAATGAATCTCCAGTGCTTCTTGATTATATCTTTGGCCGTGGCAGACTTCACAGGTAACATAAACATCAGGAAGAAATTGCATTTCAATTTTCACTAAGCCATCGCCATGGCAAGCCTCACAACGTCCGCCGACCACATTAAAAGAGAAACGTCCAGCTTTATAGCCTCTTAATTTAGCTTCCGGCAGGCTAGCAAAGAGTTCGCGAATGGGAGTAAAGGCGCCGGTATAGGTAGCAGGGTTAGAGCGAGGAGTGCGGCCAATGGGGGATTGGTCAATTTCAATTATTTTATTAATATTTCCTACTCCCTCCAGGCGGTCATAAGCGCCGGGTTCATCGGCGGCTTGATAAAATTTTTTCTTTAAAGCTCGACCTAAAGTTTCAGTAATAAGGGTAGATTTACCTGACCCGGAGACACCGGTTACGGCGATGAATTTGCCTAGAGGAAAATTAACTGTTAAGTTTTGTAGATTATTTTGTCTAGCCCCGATAACCGTAAGAACCTGTCCATTGCCGGACCGGTATTTAGTTGGTAGGGGGATGGATTTTTTTCCAGATAGATATTGGCCAGTCAGGGAATTAGGATTGGCCATAATATCTTTAGCCTTGCCTTGAGCCACTACTCGGCCGCCATGTTTACCAGCGCCAGGGCCAATGTCAATAATTTGATCAGCGGCAAGCATGGTGGCTTCATCATGTTCTACTACCAGGACGCTATTGCCCAAGTCACGCAATTCTTTTAAGGTGTTAATGAGTTTATCATTATCTTTAGGATGTAGGCCAATTGAGGGTTCATCTAAGACATAGATTACACCAGTTAGCGCCGAGCCAATTTGCGTGGCTAGTCTAATACGTTGGGCCTCACCATTAGAGAGGGTGGCAGCTGGCCGGTTGAGAGTTAAATAATCTAGACCAACATTGAGCAAAAATTGTAGTCGGTTAATAATTTCTTTGAAGATAAGTTTGCCGACTTGTTTTTGTTTCAGCGTAAGCTCATGGCTGGTATTTAATTTCTGGAAAAAGTCATAATTTTGAGCAATAGTTTGTTCACCCACTTCATAAATAGATCGCCCGGCAACAGTAACAGCTAAAAATTCCGGTTTGAGACGCGCGCCATGACAAACAGGGCAAGGAATAGTGCGCATATATTTTTCAATCTCATGGCGGATGAAGTCGCTGTCTGTTTGCTGGTAACGGTCATAAAGATTATTTAAAACTCCTTCAAATTTAGCCCTGACAGTGCCGTAACCGTTAGTACTGGGGAGAATATAGACATTATCGCCAGTACCATTTTCTAGAACAGCTAATTGTTCAGGCGTTAATTTATTTAAGGGAGTATTAAGGTCAAAGCCATAAGCATTAGCTACAGCACCCACCACTCTGGTAAGCCATAATTGACTAGAATAACTATAATGAGACCATGGTCTAATGGCACCCTGAGCAATGGTTAAGTTTTTATTAAATACTAACTCCGGGACAATTTCTAATTTAGTGCCAAGCCCTGAACAGTAAGAGCAAGCGCCATGCGGTGAATTAAAAGAAAAATTACGGGGCTCCATTTCTGGTAAACTAATATTACAGCGGGGGCAGGCAAATTGTTGCGAATATAGTTTTGCTTGGGCTTTTTCTTCAGTAAGCTCAATAGTGCCTACTAGGCCGTTGGCTAAATCTAGAGCCTTATCTACGGCCTCAGTAAGACGACTTATGCTATCTTCGTTATTAGTAATTGTTAAGCGGTCTATTACTATTTCAATGGTGTGTTTTTTTTGTTTATCTAAAGTTAGACCTTGGGCTTCAGCTAAATCGTAGAAATAATTATCTAGACGTATTCGGCTAAAGCCAGCTCGTCCAATAGCCATTAGGACATTCTTGTGTTCGCCCTTTTTGTCGCGCACCAGTGGGGCTAAGATGGCAATCTTTTTACCGGCCGATTGTTTTTTAATTTGCTCGACAATTTCGTCTAGGGTATTGGCTTTAATGGGGTCGCCGCAATTGGGACAATGGGGCTGACCTAGACGCGCGTAGAGTAATCTTAAATAGTCATAGATTTCAGTAATAGTGCCAACAGTGGAGCGGGGATTGTGGGAGACAGCTTTTTGGTCAATAGAAATAGCTGGAGACAATCCTTCAATTGAATCTACGTCTGGCTTATTCATGAGGCCTAAAAATTGCCGGGCATAGGCCGACAGAGATTCTACATAACGACGTTGGCCTTCGGCATAAATAGTATCAAAGGCAAGTGAGGATTTGCCCGAGCCGGAAAGTCCAGTAATGACCACTAATTGGTTTCGGGGAATATCCACATTAATATTTTGTAAATTATTAACACGAGCTCCCCGAATTTTTAACCAATCATGGTTATGTTTAGAAGGCATAGGTAAAACTACGTAATTTAATTAAATGATTATTATAACTAAAAAAAAGCGGTTAGTCAAAGCTCCTAACCTTGTTGTTAATTTATTAAGATTTGTTCTGTAATCTTTAAAATTGGTCGGGGTGACCCGATTTGAACGGGCGACCTCAGCGTCCCGAACGCTGCGCGCTAGCCAACTACGCCACACCCCGTGACTATATAGAATTTTTTGATCTTATCTGTAGTATAATTCACATTTTGCCACTTGGCAATTTTCTGTTTTTGGTCTACCTCGTTTTATTTTTCTTCGGAGTCCAAAAAGTCAGTAAATGGTAACATCCTGCGTTTTTAATATAGCCCTTGGGGATTAGACGGTGTCCAACTTACTCTGGTGGACTTGGTGCAAAACCGGTGGAATAAAATACTGCGAAAATTGATTAATTGGCGCCAGCTAGGTGAATGAGCCATCATGGCATCACGCGCTAAAATTTGTTAACAGATCATCTGCTTCCTCCTGCGTGTACATTTTGGTGTTGTTTTTTTGTATTTTAACGACCCCCTCAAACCCGCCAAAGGTAATGCCCTGAAATTTAAATACTGTAAGATGCATGTTTTTGATATCAAGTGGTTCACAATACATTCCGGAGCAGTGGTTTCCATAGGCTCTGACTTTAGGAATATTTATTTGTTTAAGCTCGTTTATATTAAAAATAGTGAGGTCGCCTAAAGTGACTACCGGGTCTATATTATTTTGAGAAATTGTTTTTAGAATGCTTGATTTTGGTGGATGATCAGCTATGGCTAAATTTTCATGCGATTAGTTAATTAATTTTTCAAATTATGTATTTATGCCAGATTTACTTTCAAGAAGCCATTTCCAGAGCGGTTTGAATTGTATGGTTTTTCCGTTTCGTTTTATTTCGCGCTCTTCATCCCATGTGAGTACGGTGAGATTATCTGTCTTTAGTTCGCCACTCGCTTCTATGAGGGCTTTCGCTTCACGATCTTCCACGGCTTGATTTACCGATTCATAGCAGACCTGATAAAGCCCGAGCACTTCAATTTCTTTTTTCACGACAAAATCTATCTCACGGTTATTTCGAGTTTTGTAATAAAACAATTCACGTTCCGGTTCAAAACCGCGCTTCACTAATTCCATGAAAACGAGATTCTCCATAAGCTTGCCTCTGTCAGGCGAATGCTGTATGGCTTTTGCGGTCACAAAACCATTGTCTACGGCATACACTTTTCTTGGTGATTTTATGCGGTAGGATGATTGGTGTGAATACCTGGAAATAGAAAAGATAAGATATGCCTCTTCAAGATAGTTTATGTATTTTTCTGTCGTTGTCGCACTCTTCAGATCTAGAATGTCTAAAAGTTTTCGCGTTGTGTAAAGACTCGCGAAATTATTTATAAGATGCGATCCAAGGACGCTGACCTTTGTTGAAAATTTAACTTTATGTCTTTTTACCACGTCTTTGAAAAGCAGAGCATCGAAAAGCACTTGCAGATAATCTTTCGGATCGAGATTGCTTACCACCACCTCAGGAAATCCGCCGTTATGTAAATATTGCTCCATCAAATTCAGAAGCATTCCACGCTGTTCCGGCAAAGAGGCATATTGCGGATCTAGGGTGAATTTTTTCGCACGCAAAAATTCGTCAAAATCGAACGGCAATATTTCTATCGGCATGTGCCGGCCGGTAAGATGGGTAGCGAGCTCCTTAGACAACAGGTTCGCATTCGAACCGGTTAGTACGAGATTATATCCTTCACGGTGCAAGCGGTTGGCAAACAATTCCCAGTTCGGCAAATTCTGTATCTCATCGAAAAGTATGGTTTTTACATCGCCATACGCGGCGTGCAATTCTTTCATCAACTCATGGGTATCGGTTGCGTTCATGGTTGCCATTGCTTCCTCGTCGAAATTGAAATACATGAACGGCCGATCTTTGAGGAGCATGAGGGAATAAACGGATTTTCCAGCTCGGCGTGGTCCCAGAACGACTTTTATTAAACTCGAATCCAGCCATTTCTTGCCGAATTGATCTTGGGTTCTTGGCACGTATTCCACGGCTAAAAGCTGTTCTTTTTGCCGTTTTTGGTTCAAAACTATGTCTTTTTGCATATTATTTTAAGTGTAGTGGACAAAAAGTCCTTATTTTGTCCAGTAGAAGTATTATAATATATGTGGAAGGTAAATACAAGAGTCCTGGAGGTAGTTCACAAATTAGTGAATTGAGGCTTAAATTAGCCTTTATTCACTAAAAAATGAGCATAACAATGAAAATACTCAAAATAGCGGATTACTAGCCCCATAAGGTAGATTCTTTGCTGGCCGAAAATAAAGAATATAAAAAGTTAGGCACCAGTGACAGAAAAAGTTTGTTCAAGAAAGAAAAACCGGTCGCATATTTTTAATGATGGTATGATTTATCGCGAGCTGATCGAAATCACCGGACTATCAAGCAGGAAGTCTATGGGAAATACAAGCTACCGAATCCGAAAAGCGGTTGAGAAAAAATTGGAAGTTGAACAATTCATCGACGGCTATCAAGGCTATGGCTACTGGATAAATCCCATTTGGTGGACTTAGCGAGAATCGAACTCGCGTCTCTGCAATGCGAATGCAGTGTCGTACCACTAGACCATAAGCCCAATTTTATTCAATCAATAAAATGATGTTTCGTCAAGTTTAAACTCGATGTT
>JAKJDQ010000035.1 GCA_022705845.1 Patescibacteria group bacterium
TTAATTCTATGGCTAATATTTTCCTTCATGATGAGTTTAACCCAGAAGATACCGCGATGCTCCAGGCGCTTTATTCGCGAAGCCCTGAAAGCGTAGAAAAACACGTGGAGAAAGTTAAAAAAACTGGCTCAGGTAAATTCATGGAAACTTTTTATATCGGCTATGGTCATGCTAGCATTGCTGACTGCGGCAGCACTACCCTTTTTATTGAAGGTTTAAGCATATTAGCAGATAAAGCCATTCAAGATTGGCCGCTTTACTGTGGCCAAGAAACTAGCACCCGCTATACCGATATGACCAGACAGCCGATTATTGATCCATTAAACACTAAAGAATCACAACAAATCCTTAATAATTGGCTAGATTTCTATAAATCATCTTTAGAACCGATGAAGGATTATCTGCGGCAACACCATCCTCGCGAGGCTGGACAGGAAGAAAAAATCTATGAACGGGCTATTAATGCTCGAGCTTTTGATATCCTCCGCGCTTTTCTGCCGGCTGGTATTACCACTCAGTTAAGCTGGCATACTAATTTACGGCAAGCCTATGATAAAATTATCTGGCTTCGTGAATATCCCTTAGCTGAAGTACGACAAATTGCTCAAGATCTAGAGCAAATCCTTAAAGAACATTATCCGCATAGTTTCTGCCAAGTCGTGGATGGGGAAGCTGAAGACTATCGGCGTCATATTTTAACTCATAACTATTATTATCATCCTGACCAGGCGGTTAATTTTCGTTTTACTACTAACATTAAAGACCAAGACTTAGTAAAATGGCCTTACGCTCTAGCTAACCGTCCGCCTAAAACCAGTCTGCCTTATTTTTTATCTGAACTAGGACAATGCACTTTTGAGTTTCTTTTAGACTATGGCTCTTTCCGCGATATCCAACGTCATCGCCACGGCGTTTGCCGCATTCCCCTCCTTACTTCTCAATATGGCTTTGAACCATGGTATTTAGAAGAACTGCCACCGGCCTTACGTGAATCAGCCCTGGAACTTATTAAAAAACAAACTCAAGCTATTGCCAATTTACCCGCCGATGAGCCCACTAGACAATATTATTTAGCCCTAGGTTTTCTCGTGCCTTGTAAGGTAACTTATGGCTTACCAGCCACTGTCTATACCGCTGAACTCCGCTCGGGTGTCACGGTCCACCCCACTCTCCGGGCCATAGCTCACCAAATGATTAAAGCCCTACAAGACCGTTGGCCACAATTAAAGCTTCATGCCGACCTTGCTCCTAACGCTTGGGATATTAACCGCGGCAAGCAAACTATTGAAGAAAAAACAATCAATTAAAAATAAAACACCCCTGGTTTGGGTGTTTTGCGGAGTCGACGGGCCTCGAACCCGCGACCTCTGCCGTGACAGGGCAGCGTTCTAACCAACTGAACTACGACTCCTTAAAAATGAAGGCAGTAAGTACTGACAAGCTTAACACATCACTTTCAGCTCGTCAATAATTGTTATTTATTCTAAAATCTGCTAAATTTTAATAAAATCTTTATGGCTTTATCTCTTGGCATTGTTGGCCTGCCAAATGTCGGCAAATCTACTTTATTTAACGCCCTGACTAAAAAACAGGTGGATGTGGCTAATTACCCTTTTTGCACCATTGAACCTAATGTCGGGGTGGTTAAAGTACCAGACGAGCGAGTAGATAAACTGGCAGTTATGTCCAACTCCGGTAAAAAAATTTATGCCACTATTGAATTTGTTGATATTGCTGGCCTAGTTAGGGGCGCTCACGAGGGAGAAGGGCTGGGCAACCAATTTCTTGCCAACATTCGCAATGTTGATGCCATTGGTCATGTCATTCGCAATTTTCAAAATAATGATATCGCCCACGTTGAAGGCCGCATTGATCCCTCTTCAGACCAAGAAATTGTCAATTTAGAGTTAATTTATGCTGATTTAGCTAGTGTGAGTAGGCGATTAGATAAAATAAGTAAAGAAGCCAAAAGTGGAGATAAACTCATTCGGCGGCAGGTAGATGTTTTAGAAAAAGTAAAAAGCTACTTAAATCAAGGCCAAAGCTTAAGACAATGCTCTCTGACAGCAGAAGAACAAGATTTAGTGAGAGAACTTAATTTATTAACTAACAAACCAGTTATTTATGTAATAAATAGTGACCAGCCTTCTGATTCTCTACTGCAGTTAGATGGGCCAGTTATCGTCTTAAATGCCAAATTAGAAGCAGAGATTGCTAGCCTACCCGAAGAAGAGCAGGCTGATTATATCAAAGAACTGGGGCTACAAGATAGCGGACTGAATAAATTGATTGCTCAAGCCTATGACCTTCTGGGGCTGATTACCTTTCTGACTACCGGTCGCGATGAAACTAGGGCCTGGACAGTAAAACGTAATACTCCTGCACCTCAAGCAGCTGGAGTCATTCACACTGATTTTATGAAAAACTTTATCAGGGCCGAAGTGATAAACTGGATGGATTTACTTCGTGCCGGCAGTGAAACTAAAGCGAGAGAACTAGGGCTTATCCGGCTAGAAGGTAAAAACTATCTCATCCAAGATGGTGACGTCTGTAATTTTCTCATCAATAACTAAACTGGCCGCAGACCAACTATGGCTCGCCAGACTAACTGGCCGGGACGATTATAAACTAACTGGCCGCTGGGGCTATATGCCTGAGGCCACCTTTTTTTAGCTAGCTCGCTAAATCCTATAATCTGCCAACCACAAATATCTGGCTGGACATAATATCTTTTAGCGCCACTTATAAAAATAGGCCAAATCATTACTACCCGCCCGTCTTTAGCAATAACCGAGCGCCAATCATGAAGCGCTTGGCTATATAATAATTCTAGCTCTTTCACTATCACTGAAAAATTACGCTGCCCCCGGGCTGGGCCTAAATAAGGTTCAGTTACCATGCGGTTAATTTTTGACGATAAGATCTGAGAAACCTTAGAAGCGTCACCCAGCCTAAACTCAGCTGGAGTTTTTACTGGCCAACGGTTAGTAAACCAGGCCCAATTTTCTTGGCTATTATTAATAGCTTGAGGCGAGTTGTCTATCCCTATAACCAGGCCGGCTTTTAATAATGCCGCCTCCTGTAAAATTGTCCCCGAACCGCAGAATGGATCAAGGAGAGTATCGCCTGGCTGTAAGCCGGCTAGATTGATCATAATCTGAGCTAACTTTGGCGGAAGCATGCCCGAACGATCATCGCGCGCTGGCCGACCATAATCACGAGCCGATAACAACTTAAACGGTTGAACACCCATAGTAATGCCCCACTGCCAATAATCATTAGAACGCCATAAAACAATTTCTCCTCCTTTGGTTAGCAAATGATTTTGTTCCACAATAACGCTAGATAAAACCTTATCACGGCCAACTACCCACCGAGCCGACCGACCAGCAGCTTGAAGTTGGCGTTTTATTTGAAGACCAAAGGATCTATCCAATCTGACAGAACTATAATTAGAAAAACCAAAATTAATTTTGCCGCTATCTTGAGCTAATGATAATAAGTAGTCAGCTAAATCCAGGGCTGCAGCTTCATCTAGCCTCTTAAATTGCCCCATTATTTTTCCAAACTTAATAGTACCCCCTAAGCTATCTAGTAAGTCAGCTGCCAGTTCTCCCTGATAGTCAAGAGTAGCCACAGCATCATTCACTATCTGCCACTCACCGCTAATTTTAGCCATAAGCTCAGACAAAGAGAGAGCTGGATGATTACCTAAAATAAAAAAATAATTCATAATAGCTAAACTAACACAAAATCTTCAGCCTTGCAATTTATTTATCTCTATGCTATATTTTGGCTACAAAAGACAAAATAATTTTATTTGCCTTTTCCAGATTTAAACCATAGGTTTAAATGATATCTTCATTAGAAAGATATCAAGGGCAGGAAAATTGAGCATCCCTCGGCTCATTATACCTATGGT
>JAKJDQ010000036.1 GCA_022705845.1 Patescibacteria group bacterium
TATATTTATCGCCGACAAATTCTCAAAAAGACTAACTTCCCGACCTAATAGCTCGAAAATCCTTGGTAGTAAGATCAATAAGACTAGAAGGGTGACTATTTAATCTGCCACCATCCACAATTAAATCTAGCTTGTCCGGTGCAAAATAGTGAGAGACCATTGTTATATTAGTGATGGGTTCCTCGCCAGTTAAATTAGCACTAGTGGAAATAATCGGCTGTCCCACTAAACCAATAAGCTGTTCCAGCCACGGTAAAGAAGGCCACCGTAAGGCGATGGTAGGTAAGTTAGCACTAACTGTAGAAGGTAGTCGATGCCGACTAGGTAAAATAACAGACACCGGGCCGGGCCACGAGGCTAACAAATACTTGCGACATTTAGCGCTAATAATAGCATAATTTTCAGCCATCTCTAAACTATTTATCAAACAAATAAAGGGTCTATTATTAGAATACCTCTTTAGGGACAAAATACGCTGAACAGCCCCTTCATTAGTAGCCAGAGCACTTAAGCCATAAATTGTGTCAGTCGGCAGAAGTACCACCCCGCCTCCTAAAATGACTCCAGCTATCTCTGTTAATTGACGATCTAAATTATGAGAAGTTAATTTAACAATAGGCATAACTTACCATAACGCCTGCATCTCCTTGAGGACAATCGGCAATAAGGGCCATAAAACTTTACCAATCATCAGTAAATATGGAGCGATAATTGAATGACTTAATTGCGCTCCCAAAGAAGTAGTCACCGGCAAATAACGGCTTAGAAAAAGAACGATCAGCGACCAGACCAGAGCTGATTTAGCTAAATTAAGCACTCCACCTAAAAGATGATTGGTACTCTTCATTAAAGGAATAACCGTAATAGCTTCCAGTAACTTACTCATTAATGTTAAAATCCAAGCAATCACATTACTCAACAAGAAGAAAAGGACAACAAAAACAACAATTTTATTAATTAACCACGTCTCGCCAAACTGCTTAACCAACCAATCAAAAACTAGAAGGTAATAGTGGCTAGATATCCAAGCCCCCACAATTACGCCGATCAGCGAGCTAATAATCTTAAAAAGTCCGCGCCGCAAACCAATAATAAAAGCTAGGCCTAAAATAACAAGAAAAAAAATGTCTACTGCTGACATATAATAATATTATAAATAGTTAAGGCGAGGAAACAATGGTTCTGGTTTATCGTGAGCTGTATGACTAAAAAAATCAAGTATTTTAGCCGCTGACTGCGGTAAAAAAATAGTTAAACAATAACTGGCATCTACTAATTGCTGAATTAATGGCTTAAGGCAGGCTTGAGCTTCTTCGGCCTTCATTTTCCAGGGCTCCTCTTGAGTTAAAATCTTATCTAGCTCTCGAAATTTTGACCAGATTTCACCAATAGCTTGATTAAAATGCCAATTATAAAGTAACTGAATAACTTTATTGTACAACTCATTATCCTTGTGCGGATAGATTGGGGCTAAATTATGACGCCAAGCTAAATTACCTAAACGAGAAAATAAATTACCTAATCCATTGGCTAAATCCGCCTCATAAACTTCCTTAAACCGCTCTGGCGAATAATCTCCGTCGTCATTATCATTAACCTGAGCTAACAAATAATAACGCACCGCATCAATACCAAAATATTTAGTTAATTCTTGCGGTCCAATAATGTTGCCCAAACTTTTACTCATCTTTTGTCCGCCAGCAGTAATAAAACCATCAATAAAAATCTGGCGGCTAGGCTCTAGGCCAGCTGACATTAACATCGCCTGCCACATTAAAGCTTGAGGCCGCAGATTATCTTTACCGGCAATCTGCACTCCTGGCCACCAAGCTGAAAAATTATCGCTATCCTCGGGCCAGCCTAGGGCGGAAATATAATTTACTAAAGCATCAAACCATACATACATTACCTGACTAGAATCGCCGGGCACTGGCACGCCCCATGGCAGCTTACTGGATAACCGGGAAATGCTGAAATCTTGCAAGCCCCTTAAAGTAAAACTTTTTATCTCTTGAAGCCGCGCGGCTGGTAACACAAAATCTGCACGAGTATTATAAAGCTCCAGCAAGCGATTTTGATAGCGTGAAAGCCGAAAAAAATAATTCTCTTCATCAATAAGTTCCAACTCCTGACCTGGATGTAACGGACAAAAGCCGTTCACTAATTCTGACTCGGTTTTTTCCATTTCACAGCCAACACAATATTTTACCTGATAATGTTGCTTATAAATATCACCATTAGCAGCACAACGACGCCAAAACTCTTGAGTAGCCGCCTCGTGATGCGGGTCGGTTGTCCGAATAAAATTATCCCAGCTAAGATTTAATAGATCTTTAAGATTACTAAAACTAAGAGCCAGTTGATCGCAATAATCTTGCGGCTCCATCTTTAATTCTCTAGCTTTACGCCACACCTTCAAACCATGTTCATCTACTCCAGTATTGAAAAAAACCTCATCACCAGCTAAGCGGTGCGCCCGGGCTAAGGCATCAGCCCTAACAATTTCCAAAGCAAAACCTAGGTGCGGTTCAGCATTAATATAAGGTAAGGTGGTAGTTATATAAAACTTAGCCATAATAATTAAATTTTATCATCAGTTATTAGTAAAAGCAACGAAGTTAAATACCCAGTTGCCCACAAGCCCCTAAAATATCTTGGCCTAAACTAAGCCGGGTGGTTACTTTATAGCCTCTTTTTTCTAGAAATTTAATAAAAGCCTCACGGGTGCGAGACGAGCTGGGATGAAAATTACCCACACCAGGATTATAATTAAGTAAATTAATAAGCAGTAAATTCTTAGGAAAATCAGCTAAAAAATTTGCTAATTCTTCCGCTTGTTCCAACTGATCATTAATGTGGTCAAGGAGTAAATATTCAATCATTAGGCGCCGATTAGTTTTTATTACATACTCTCTAAAAATTGGCTTTAATACCGCCAGGCTATAACGGCGGTTAATTGGCATTAGCTGATCGCGCCATTTATCTTCGGGGGCATGTAAAGACCAAGCTATTTTTATCTGCTGGCCATAATTTAACAAATGTTTTAGTTCGGGCATTAAACCAACAGTAGAAATGGCTACATGACGCCAACCAATATCTAAAGCCGAGGGACTATGAAGCCATTCTACTCCCTCAAGAACTTGGGGTAAATTAAGCAGCGGCTCTCCCATACCCATAAAAACTAAATTATTAATATGCTGTCCTGCTGGAGCAAGCAACCTCTGCCACAATAAAGCTTGCTCTATTATCTCGCCGGCGGTTAGATTGCGTTTAAAACCTTGCTGGCCAGTCTGACAAAAAGCACAACCCAAAGGACACCCTACCTGAGAAGAAAGACAAACTATCTGCCGTCCAGTCCCATAATGCATTATTACTGTTTCAATAGTTAAGCCGTCAGCCAAGACAATCCGGGCTTTTTGCGCCGGATCGGTCTCTTTACCGCTAAGGGTATAATTAATATCTAAGGGGCAGTTAGTCTCAAGCCACTGCCGATCTTTTAACGGTAGAACCGATACTGCTGACCAATTAGCCGCCAACTCTTTAAAGACGGCATGATTAATCTGTCTTTGCCGAAAGGCTGGCTGAGTATCTATAAATAATTTCCATGCTGACCAATTCATAAAAAGTTGTTGAAATTCTTTACTAATGGTATACTTTGATTGTTGATAAAGCAAGCCC
>JAKJDQ010000037.1 GCA_022705845.1 Patescibacteria group bacterium
GAGGGAATTATGTTAGGGCATAAGTTTTATGATTATGATGAATTTAAAAGTTTTTCTATCCTCTATAAACCAGCCCAGGGCCTTAAGTCATTATATCTAGATTTTGCTTCACCTTGGCGCCGTGATTTAGTAATTCCCTTATTAGATAACAATCCCTTGCCAATTCGGGAAAACTTGTTAAAATACCTTAAAGAAGACTTAGAACGTACTGATGAATCGTTAGATGAGGTCTTGGGAAAACTATTAAAGTTTTAATGTAAAGCTCCCGTCGTTCAATGGATAGGACACAAGATTGCGGATCTTGTAATGTAGGTTCGATTCCTGCCGGGAGTACTTTATCAGAAAGAGTTTAAAAACTCTTTTTATTTTAGGGATTGATGCGTAATATAATGGCAGTATGTTATCTCTTAATACACCAATTAGTGCCATCTCTGGTGTTGGCGAGACAATATTAAACAAATTGGCTAAACTGGGTATTACCACTATCGGCCAGGCAGTTTATTATTATCCTTTTCGTTATGATGATTTTAGCCATCGCACTACTATCAATCGGGCCGTGACCGGAGAGGTGGTTAATATTGTTGGTACTATTGATATTATCAGTACTAGACGCAGTCCTCGCCAGCACATATATGTAACTGAGGCTATATTAAATGATGGCACAGGTAAGCTCAGGGTGGTTTGGTTTAACCAGCCATTTTTGTCGCGTAATTTGCAAGCCGGAGATTATGTATCATTGGCGGGTAAAATTAGTCAAGATTTACTAGGGCCATTAATAATATCACCGCAATATGAAAAGGTGAATAAAACAGGAGGCATTCAGCACACAAGTGGGTTAGTGCCAGTTTATTCTACTATTAGTGGTTTAACGATTAAGCAATTGCGGGTTATTATTAACCGGGCGTTAACCTTAGCTAAGATAGAGGAGTGGTTGCCACCCGATTTATTAAAAGCACAGAAGCTCTTGACGTTAAAGGAGGCTTTAATAAATATTCACCGGCCTAAAAATTGGACCGATATAGAGGCGGCACGGCATCGTTTGGCCTTTGATGAATTAGTAACTTTACAGCTACAGGGTCAGTTAATTAGAGAAAAATGGCAGGCTAGTCAGGCGCCGATTATTAAGTTTAATGAAGTTTTAACCAAAAAGATTATTAGTAATTGGCCCTTCCAACTAACTAATGACCAACGGCGTTGCAGTTGGCAGATTCTGCAAGGACTAGGAAGCAATCAGCCAATGCTGCGCCTTTTACAAGGTGATGTCGGGAGCGGTAAGACAGCGGTAGCTATTCTGGCTATGGCTAATGTAGCAGATAGTGGTTACCAGACAGCATTAATTGCACCAAGCGAAGTATTGGCTCATCAGCATTTTCAGACAGCGGTGGCGAGTTTAGGAAAATTTTTTTCTATTGGTCTGCTTACGAGAACTCAGCAGTTTTTAAGCACTCCAGAGGAGGGGATTAAGAAGATGACTAAAAAGCAACTGGCCAAAGAATTAGCCTTAGGACAATGCCTAATTGTTATTGGTACTCAGGCCTTGCTTCAAGAATCAGTTGATTTTTATAAATTGGGACTACTTGTAGTAGACGAACAACATCGTTTTGGGGTAGAGCAACGACAATTATTGCTTAATAAAAAATTATTCACAGAAGATAATAAAAATTTAATAGCTCATTTTTTAGCCATGACTGCTACTCCTATCCCACGTAGTTTAGCTTTAAGTCTTTATGGTGATTTAAATTTGTCCGTTATTAAGACAATGCCCTCTGGACGATTGCCGGTTGCTACTAAGATTGTTGAAGATGAGGATAGAAGCAAGATGTACAAATTTATTCGTCAGCTTTTAGATAAGGGAGAGCAAGCCTTTATTATTTGTCCTTTGGTGGATCCTTCAGATAAATTAGCAGTAAAAGCTGTTACTGATGAATTTCATCGTTTAGCCACTGGTGAATTTAAAAATTATAAAGTGGGACTTCTTCATGGCCGTCTATCTGGAGCAAAGAAACAGGCAGTCATGGCTGATTTTGTGGCTGGAAATTATCAAGTACTGGTAGCTACAGCGGTCATAGAGCTAGGAATAGATGTCCCTGGTGCTACGGTTATGGTTATTGAGAGTGCTGATCGTTTTGGTTTAGCCCAGCTACATCAATATCGGGGACGAGTGGGCCGACGAGGGCAACAGGCTTATTGTTTTTTATTAAAATCTCCCGGCAGCGGAACATTAGCTGAGCGTCGTCTAAGGGCGGTGGTAAAATATAATAGTGGTCAGGAATTGGCCCGGCTTGATTTAATGTGGCGCGGACCAGGTGAACTTTATGGCTATGAACAGACGGGTTTTGTTGAATTACAATTAGCTAATATTTTTGATCAAGATTTAATTATGGTAGCCCATAAAGCCGCCTTGGCAGTATTAAGTGATCGTGTCTGGCGTCATAAAGCTATGGCCCACCTAGCTTGGAAATCTGGCGTGTTGGATGTTTTACCTCAGTAATAGAGAGAATTGAAAATTGGTTCCGGCTTGTTATTTAGCAGGCTTTTGCCAGAGTTGATCAAAAAAATTGAGCAAATTATTGCTAGTCTTAATTTTCATTTTACTGCTAGTGATTTTTGCTTGAGCCGGTAAAAATACCTGATCTATACCTATTTTAATGGCCTCTTTAAGGCGCATCTCTAATTTGCCAATTGGTCTAATTTCACCGGCCAGCCCCACCTCTCCTAAGAAGAGAGTCTTATCCGGCAGGGGTTGGTTATAATAGCTAGAGGCAATAGCGGCGCAAACTGCTAAGTCTAGGGCTGTTTCATTAATTTTTAGACCACCCGCAACACTAACAATAACATCTTGGTCGGCTAGATTTATTTTGGTTTGCTTGCTCAGAACGGTGGTTAAAATTTGTAGGCGATTGGAATCAAAGCCAATGGCTTTACGTTGAGGGTAACCAAAATAAGTTTTACTAACTAGGGCTTGTACTTCTAATAAAAAGGGGCGGCTGCCTTCCATAAGACAGCTAATCGCTGAACCGCTAGTGCCTTGTAGCGGTTGGATAAAAAGGTTAGTAGTTTTTTCTAGCTGGCGAAAACCATGGCCAGTCATTTCTAGGAGCCCAACTTCGTTAGTGGAGCCAAAACGATTTTTACTAGCTCTAATGAGGCTATAACTATGCTGTGGCTCATTTTCTAGATAGATAACCGTATCTACTAAGTGCTCTAGGGTTTTTGGTCCAGCCACTACGCCTTCTTTAGTTAGATGGCCGATTAGAATAATTGTAATATCGTGTTCCTTAGCTAATTCTAAGAACTTAATAGTACAGGCCTTAATTTGATTAACACTGCCAGGCTCAGATGGTACTTCGTCGGAATAGACCGTTTGAATAGAGTCAATAATTAGTAACTGAGGCTTATATTTAATGGCTGTGGCCATAATAGTTTCGGCATTAGTTTCACTAGCAAAAGTCATTTTTTGAGGTTGATAGTTTAATCTATCTAACCGCATTTTAATTTGCTGAGCTGATTCTTCACCACTAATGTAAATTATGGACAGTTGGGGATCTAGAGTTTGGGCTATCTGGGCTACTAAGGTTGATTTGCCACAGCCCGGTTCACCACTCAGTAGTACAAGCGAACCGGGGACTAGACCACCGCCCAGCACTCGGTCAATTTCACTAA
>JAKJDQ010000013.1 GCA_022705845.1 Patescibacteria group bacterium
TTAGGCAAGGCAGGACGAAGTCGTCATTTAGGGATTAGACCAACGGTACGTGGTACGGCGATGAATCCTAAAGACCATCCGCATGGTGGTGGCGAAGGTAATCAGCCAATTGGCTTAAAATATCCCAAGACTCCGTGGGGTAAGCATGCTTTAGGTGTCCGCACTCGTAACCCTAAGGCTATAAATCGCCACTTAATTATCCGCCGTCGACAGAAAAAGCGCTAAGTTTATTTATATTTAATTAATTGTTATATTATGTCACGCAGTTTGAAAAAGGGACCCTATATTAATGAACGGTTGTTAGCGAGGATTAAAAAGCTTCCCTTGGGAGATAAAACCATTATTAAAACCTGGGATCGGGCTTCTAGTATTAGCCCAGAAATGGTCGGTTTTACTATTGGAGTCCATAATGGCCGTCAGCATATTCCAATATTTATTACTGAAAATATGGTGGGTCATAAATTAGGTGAATTTGCCCACACTCGTAAGTTTATTGGTCATGGCGGTAAAATGGCTAAAAATCAAGCCAGAGGAGCTAAATAAGATCATATGGAAATTACTACTAAAGCCAGATATATTCGCATCTCACCCCGTAAAGCTCAATTAGCGGCTGATTTAGTGCGTGGTCGTCAAGCTAATGAAGCCTTAGCTCAGTTGAAGGTCGCTAACAAAAAGTCGGCCAGGTTAATTAGTAAATTGCTGAAATCAGCGCTAGCTAATGCGAAACATAACTATGATATTGCCGCAGATAATTTATTTATTAAAGAAATTTGGGTAGGTAAGGGGGCAACCTTTCATCGTTGGGCGCCTAAGGCTCATGGCCGGGCGACTCCTATTCGTAAAGAAACTAGTCATGTTACTGTAATTTTAAAAGAGATTCATGATAGCGGTCCTCGAACGGCTCGCCGGGTAGAAACAGCCGCCCCTCTAAAATTAGCTGACTTAATTAAAGGTGGCGCGGGAAAAGCCAGCCAAGATAAAAAAGAAAAAGAGCCAGTGGAGACCGAAATTAAGGGTGAGAATTTAGAAAAAGCTGCTAAACAAGAAGGCAGTTCTAAATCTGGGTTTGTTAAGAAAGTTTTTAATCGTAAATCCGGTTAATTAATATATTTTTATGGGACAAAAAGTTAATCCAACTATTTTCCGCATGGGTATTATTAAAACCTGGCCCTCTAAGTGGTTCAAAGGCGGTAAGTCTTATGTTAATAATACTAAGCAAGATATTAAAATACGGGAATTTTTATTTCATCACTTGAGAGAGGCTGGAGTAGACCGAGTAGAGGTTGAACGTAGCGCTAATAAGGTAGCAGTTAATTTATTTGTAGCTAAGCCTGGTTTAGTTATCGGCCGTGGCGGAGCCGGAGCTGAAGAACTGAAAAAAACTATTCACAATCGTTTTTTAAAAAATTTTCGCCTTCATGATCTTACTTTAAATATCAGTGAGGTTAATCGTCCTAATTTAAGCGCCCAGATATTAATGCAGAGCATGGTTATGGACTTAGAGAAGCGGATGCCCTTTCGTCGAGTAATGAAGCAGACCATTAACCGAGCTGAACGGTCGGGTGCTTTAGGAATTAAGGTTATGGTGGGTGGTCGTTTAAATGGTGCGGAAATTGCCAGGACTGAAGTTTTAACTTCCGGTAAGGTACCGCTTCATACCCTGCGGGCTGACATTGATTATGCTAAGGGCACAGCTCATACTACTTATGGGACTATTGGCGTTAAAGTGTGGGTGTACCGCGGAGAGGTATTTGGCCGAGCCGAAGAAGTTAAAGGTGAAATAGTGGGTCAACGTTTACGTTAACTATAATTTAAAGGAAGTTCTTATGTTAATGCCGAAAAAAACTAAATATCGTAAGTCTCATAAAGCTAAAAGGGGTGGTGTAGCTACCCGAGGTACAACTGTTGGTTTTGGCAGTTATGGGTTAAAGGCCACGACAGCTTGCTGGGTTACTTCCCGGCAAATTGAAGCCGCTCGCCGGGTTATTACCCGTTATGTCCAGAGAACCGGCAAGTTATGGATTAGAGTTTTCCCTGATCGGCCAGTAACAGTGAAGGGAGGAGAAATCCCGATGGGCAAGGGCAAGGGCTCGGTTGATCATTATATTGTACCAGTTAAGCCGGGGATGATATTATTTGAGATTGAAGGAATAGGTGAATCTGAGGCGCGAGAAGCAATGAGATTGGCGGCCCATAAATTGCCGGTTAAGTGTCAATTTGTCAGCCGTGACCAAATTAATTAAAATTTTTATTATGGATTATCGTGATTTACAAGAGAAAACAGATGCTGAATTACAGCTATTATTAGCCGAGAAGCGAATTGCTGTAAAAGATTTGCGTTTTAAGGCGGCTAGTGGGCAGCTTAAGTCAGTTCGTGAGATAAGAGCGACTAGACAACTTATTGCTCGTCTTTTGACTTTACTTAATAATCGCCAAAAGAAATAATATGACTAATAAAACAGTTAAAACTGCTAAAGATAAAAAACCGCAGCCAGCAGCCACTCCACGACCTCAGGTTGTTCATAAGAAATTTCAGGGGGTAGTAGTGAGTGATAAAATGAAGAAGACGTTAGTAGTTAGGGTAGAACGGGTTAAGCTTCACCCTAAATATCATAAACGTTATGTGGTGAGCCGTAATTATAAAGTCCATGATGAGTCGGGCCTTTATCATATTGGTGACCGGGTCAGTTTTGTGGAATGCCGGCCGCTTTCTAAAGAAAAGCGTTGGCGGGTAGTTAAGAATAACCGTTAATTTGCCAATTATATGATTCAAGTGCAAACTATGTTAAAAGTTGCCGATAATTCCGGAGCGAAAAAAGTACAATGTATTCGTTTAATGAAGGGTTACCGGCGTCATTATGCCAGTGTAGGCGATATGATTGTTGTAACAGTTAAAGAGGCTATGCCCCATAGCAGTATTAAAAAAAGTGATATTGTGCCGGCGGTCATTGTTAGGACCACTAAAGAAATTCGCCGGTCGGACGGCACTTATGTCCGTTTTGACGATAATGCCTGTGTTATTGTGGATAAAAAGACTCACGAACCTCGCGGTACCCGTATTTTTGGACCAGTGCCTCGTGAAGTCCGGCGCGCTGGTTTTGTGAAGATAGCTTCTTTAGCTCCTGAGGTATTATAATTTTAGTATATGAAAATAAAAAAGAATGACCAAGTTTTAGTTCTCGCCGGTAAAGACAGGGGGAAGACTGGTAAGGTTCTTCAGGTTTTTCCTAAGGAGCAGCGAGCCAGTGTGGAAGGTATTAATTTATTAATTAAACATATTCGTCCGCAACGTCGAGGTGAGACAGGACAACGAATTGAATTTCCGGCGCCACTGCATATTTCTAATTTGGAGTTAATTTGTCCTCATTGTGGTAAGCCGACCAGGGTGGGCTATCAGTATATTAAAGTTACCGAAGGCGCTAAAGCGCAGAATCGCAAAGTAAGAATATGCCGGCGGTGTAAAGAATTAATTGATTAGTTAATTTATGTCTATGAGTTTATTAGAAAAATATCAGCAAGAGGTTATTCCCGCATTAATAGAACAATTTCATTATTCTAATAAGTTGAGTGTGCCTCGGCTTACTAAGGTAGTGGTTAATGTTGGCGTGGGTCGTATGTCTAAAGACAAGGCCTTTATAGATAGCGTTCAAGATACTTTGACAAAGATTACTGGCCAGAAACCAATCTTAAATCAAGCTCGTAAGTCTATTTCTGCCTTTAAAATTAGAGAAGGGGCAATTGTTGGTGTTTCTGTTACTTTACGGGGTCAGCGAATGTATGATTTTGTAGAAAAGTTAATTGCTATTTCTTTACCCAGAATCCGCGATTTTCGTGGTTTAGACAGTGGGGTAGTTGACCAGCAAGGTAATCTGAATCTAGGATTTAAGGAATGTTCTTCATTTCCAGAAGTTCGCCTAGATGAGCTGGAAAAGGAGCACGGATTACAGGTTTCCATAGCAACTACGGCCAAAACCCATGAAGAGGGTTTAGCCCTATTTAAATTACTAGGCTTTCCTTTTAAAGCCTCATAACTTTTAATTTTAGAATTATGGCTAGACAAGCATTAATTGCCAAAGCTAAAAAGACCCCTAAGTTTTCTACTCGCGTGGTGCATCGTTGTTGGCGTTGCGGTCGCAATCGAGGTTATATGCGCGACTTTGGTCTTTGTCGGATTTGCTTTCGAGAATTAGCGAATAGTGGTGATTTACCGGGGATAACTAAATCCAGTTGGTAATTAATATTTTATAAATTTCTAAATTTATTTTTTTATGATTGATCCAATTTCCGACATGCTGACTCGAATTCGGAACGCCGCGGCGGTACATAAGACCGAGGTGATTTTGCCGATGAGTAAATTAAAGTATAATATTGCTAAAATATTGGAACGCGAGGGTTATCTAGGGGAAGTAGAGATAATTAATCCTCCTTTGGCTAAAAATAAGACAGCTAATTTTGCTAGCCTGCGCTTAGTCTTGAAGTATCAAGCCAACGGCCGGCCAGCTATTACTGCTATTCAGCGGGTTAGTCGGCCAGGTCGCCGAGTATATGTTGGTAAAGATAAATTGCCGGTAGTTGTTAATAATTTTGGAATAGCCATAATTTCTACTTCGTCTGGGCTGTTGACAAATAAAGAAGCTCGGGAAAAGGGACTAGGTGGCGAGGTGCTTTGTAGCATCTATTAATTAATTATGTAGCTGGAAATTATATGTCTAGATTAGGGAAATTACCAATTGTTTTACCCGCTGGAACCGCCGCGGTGCTAAAAGATGAAATTTTGACCATTACTGGCCCGAAAGGTCAGCTACAACGGGCTATCCCCCCCGAGGTTCAAATTACTATTGACCAAGACAAGATATTGGTTAGCGTGGCTAATCAGGAGAATCGGCAAGAACGGGCTTTATGGGGATTATTTCATCGGTTAATAGGTAATATGGTGACAGGCGTAACCAGCGGCCATGAGAAAAAATTAGAAATCAATGGGGTAGGCTATCGGGTTAATCTGGCTGGTCAGAAATTAATTTTTAGTTTAGGTTTTTCTCACCCCGTAGAATTTGTTTTACCTTCAGGTATTACCGCGGCAGTAGAGGGCAATATCGTAACGATTGCTGGCCAAGATAAACAATTAGTTGGAGAGGTGGCAGCGCAAATTCGCCGTCTTCGCCCGCCTGAGCCATATAAGGGTAAAGGTATAAAGTATGTAGATGAAGTTGTCCGCCGTAAAGTAGGTAAGACAGCTGCTAAATAAATAAACTAGGAATATGCGTAGTGAAAAAAGTATTAATAAAATTCGGCGGCATAAGCGAGTCCGCGCTAAAATTAGCGGTACTGCCGCTTGCCCTCGCCTTAGCGTTTTTCGCTCTAATCGAGGAATGTATTTACAGGCCATTGATGATACTACCGGCCAGACTATCGTTAGTGCTCATAGCCGGGAGATTAAGATAGATGGTACTAAAACTGAGATTAGCCGTGCTTTGGGTAAGTTATTGGCGGAAAAATTGTTAGCTAAGGACATTAAGGAGGTGGTTTTTGACCGAGGCGGAAATGCCTATCACGGCCGGGTGCAGGCAGTGGCCGAAGGGGCTCGTGAAGCTGGTTTACAATTTTAATATAAATTTATATGAAAGATATTAAAGAAGCCATTTCTTCCCAGAAAAATAAAGATATTGAGGTAGAAGACGAGCTAATAGCTAAAGAGCCAGAAAATCGTCAGCGACGTTTTGCGACTAGTCGAGTCCGAGAGGGCCGCGGGGATCGTGCAGACCAACAACCCGATGAATTTGACCAGAAGATTATAGATATTGCTCGGGTTACCAGGGTTATGGCTGGCGGCAAAAGGATGCGTTTTCGGGCTTGTGTGGCCATTGGCGACCATAAAGGCCGGGTGGCTATTGGTTTAGCTAAAGGTTTAGATGTTACTATGGCTGTTAATAAGGCAGTTAACAAAGCGAAAAAGAACTTAATCACTGTTCCCATAGTCAACGGCACTATTCCTCATGAAGTTAGACAGAAGTCTGATGCGGCGTTAATTATTTTAAAGCCGGCTAGCCAAGGTAAGGGTATTATTGCCGGGAGTGTTGTAAGAATTATTTTAGAATTAGCTGGTTTACATAATGTGACAAGTAAGATGCTTGGTTCCCACAATAAGATTAATAATGCTAAATGTACAATGAAGGCCTTACAAAGTTTAAGAAAGCCAGTCCGTCAGGACAAACAGGATAAAGTTGGAGATGTTTCAGCTCTTAAAAAAACGGTGCGAGCAACTGCTAAAGCTTAATAATTTTTTGTTTTTATGTTAACACTTAATACCTTACAACCCCATTCTGGGTCTACAAAGGCGCGACGCCGAGTAGGGCGTGGCAATTCTTCTGGCCGTGGTAATTATAGCGGTCGTGGTCTTAAGGGCCAAAAGGCTCGTTCCGGAGTAAGCGGTTTGAAACGCCATGCCTTAAAACAGAACATTCTTCAGATTCCTAAATTGCGCGGTTTTCATTCAGATAAGCCAAAAAATCAGGTAGTTGGCCTGTCTAGCCTTAATCATCATTTTCAGGATGGCGCTGTTATTGATCCTCAAAGTTTAATTAAGGCTAAATTAGCCCACCCGGGTCGGCCGATCAAATTATTAGCTCGCGGAGAGTTAAAGTTAAAAAATCTACGGGTTCGTAATTTACAGGTCAGCGCAACAGCGCAAGAGCAATTGACTAAATTAGGTGGTCAGATAGATAATAAATAATCTATGATGGAGAAAATTTTAAAAATTTGGCGGATACGCGACCTAAGGCGCAATATCCTCTTTGTTTTAGCGATGCTCGTTATTTTTCGCCTAGTGGCGCATATTCCTGTCCCCGGAGTTAACGCTCAGGCCTTGCGGGAATTATTTGCCTCTAACCAGTTACTGGGTATGATGAACCTATTATCCGGCGGCGGTTTGCAAAATTTTTCCATTGTAATGATGGGGGTTGCTCCGTATATCACTTCCTCCATTATTTTTCAGCTGCTAGGTATGATTATTCCTTCAATTGAAGAAATGAACAAAGAAGAGGCTGGACGGCAGAAGATTAATATGTGGACTCGTTGGGCCACCGTACCGCTAGCCATTATCCAGGCTTATGGGATGATGACTTTGCTCCGCCGTTCTAGCTACCAGATTTTAGGTTCTTTAGACATCTTGAGCTATATTACTATAATTATTACTATTACTGCTGGCACTATTTTTTTGATGTGGATCGGAGAGCTCATTACCGAGAAGAAAATTGGTAATGGCATTTCCTTATTAATTTTTGCTGGTATTATTGCCGGCGTACCCCAATCTTTTCAGCAAATAATTGCCACTTATAGTAGCTCACAGCTTTTTATGATTTTAGGCTTTATCATTGTTGCTATTGTTACTATTTTGGGAGTAGTTTATGTTACCGAAGGCCAGCGTAATATTCCAGTCCAATATGCTCGGCAAATGCATGGAGGCCATAGTTATGGCGGTAGCACTACTCATTTACCCTTGCGGGTTAATATGGCTGGCGTTATCCCTATAATTTTTGCAGTGTCTATTTTAATGTTCCCATCAATGATTGCTCAATTTTTTGTTACCAGTAAAGTAGCTTGGCTGGCGGCGGCTTCGGCTTGGGTCATTAGAGCTATCCAGAATCAATGGGTTTACGGTATTATTTATTTCACCTTAGTAGTGGCTTTTACTTATTTTTATACCGAAGTGGTTTTTCATCCCGATCGGGTCGCGGAAAACTTACAAAAACAAGGCGGCTTTATTCCTGGTATTCGTCCTGGTAAGCCCACTGCTCGTTATTTAGGCAATATAATGCATAAAATTACCCTAGCCGGCGCTATCTTTTTAGGCGTCATCGCTATTTTGCCCTTAATAATGCGATCTGTTACTGGAATACAGGCCCTAGCCATTGGCGGCACTTCTCTTTTAATTGTGGTCTCAGTAGTTATTGAGACAGTAAAACAGATTGAGGCGCAGATGACTATGCGTCAATATGATGGTTATTAAGCCAAGTATTAGCTACCTGTTTGTCTATTATAAACCAACTATTATCTGTTATTAGTAATAACAATAGTAATGGGTAAAGTAGTCACCACTCTTTCCAGTGGCGCAATTATCTGAAATATAGTTGGCAATGTTAGGACCTGGCTGATGCTTACTATCTTTTGGTAGTCTAGTTTTAGCCTCTTAGTTGTGGTATGATATGGGGGATTAATTATAATTTTCTATGTCCAGGCATATTTTATTTTTTATTGGTCCTCCAGCTTCAGGCAAGGGGACGCAAGCTGAGCTAGCAGCCAAATATTATAGTTGGCCGGCTATTTCTAGCGGCGATTTATTGCGTCGTTTAGCTGATTTACCTAAAAAATATCAAGCAGCTATCCAGGCTGGCCATTTAGTAGATGATCAGACAATTAATGATCTGCTTAAACGTCGTTTGGCTCAACCAGATACTAAATCAGGGTTTATTTTAGATGGCTATCCGCGCAACTCCAGTCAGTTTGATTACGCCTATCATCATATTATTACTGCTGAGGATAAGGTTCGTGCCTTAGAGATTAAGGTGAGCGATGAAGAGGTTTATCGGAGGCTCGGAGGCCGGCGGTTTTGTCCGCACTGCGGGGCTGGTTATCATTTAATATATAAGCCTAGTAAACGTGAGGGTATTTGTGATTATTGTTCCAATAAATTAGAGAAACGACCGGACGATAAGCCGCAGGTAATTACTGAACGATTAAAACTCTATCATGAGACGATGGAGCCGCTTAAAGTTTTATGGCAAAAGCGGGGAGAGCTAATAACTATTAATGGGGAACAAGACATTGCGGCAGTTCATCAGGATGTTGTAGCGTCCTTAGCTCAGTGGAGTGGTTTATCTCCCCAATAAAATTATTTATGATTCAGTATAAAACCCCAGAACAGATTGCTTTAATAAAAGAGGGGGGGCATATTTTAGCTGGGATTGTTCAAAAATTAGCGGCAGCAGTGAAGCCGGGAGTGACTACGGCAGATTTAGAGGCTCTGTTTTTAGGGTTAGTGGAGGCTGCTGGCGGAGCTCCATCGTTTAAGGGTTTTCGTTCCAGCCGACGGGAAGCACCTTTTCCGACTGGTTTATGCGCTTCTGTTAATGAGCAAATTGTTCATGGTCCGGCTATTCCAGGCCGGACTTTACATTCAGGCGATATTATTGGTTTAGACGTTGGGATGGAATATCCCCTAAAACAGCCGGGGCACTTACCTGATTGGACGGTTAATTCTAGCTCGCCGCATGGCGGTTATTTTACTGATATGGCTGTAACTGTGCCGGTAGGAAAGGTTAGCCGATTAGCTAATCATTTAATTAATGTTACCAGAGAATCTTTAGCTTTAGCCATCAATGAGGTGGCGCCAGGTTGTAGTTTGCTCCGAATTGCTCAAGTTATTGAGAGATTGGTAGAAAAACATGGTTTTACTGTAGTTCACGATTTAGTGGGCCATGGAGTGGGTCTGGGAGTTCATGAAGATCCTTCCATTCCTCATTATGTTTGTAATGACTACGGTGAGCAAGATATTATTTTACAACCTGGCATGGTTATTGCTATTGAGCCCATGGTCAGTACTGGCAGTCCGGAAATTAAACTAGGCCGTGATCATTTATCTTTTGAGACAGTGGACGGAAGCTTAAGCGCTCATTTTGAGCATACTATCGCTGTGACTGCTACGGGCCACCAAGTATTAACCATATAAGTATGGATGAGCCGATAATTTTTTTAGGCATTGATTGGGGGCAACGAAAAATTGGCTTAGCTCTAGGAGATAGTGAAACTAAAATGGCTTTGCCTTACGGGGTGGTAAAAAATTGGCCGGCCATAGAAGCTGTAATTAAAAAAGAAGGAGTTAGTCAAATAGTTATTGGCGTACCCCATCATTTAAGCGGTAAGGGAGGGGATTATAATGAGGGGTGGCAGGCGTTAGTAGAGCAAGCCAAACGTAGCGGCTATCCGCTTTATTTAGTAGATGAACGTTTAAGCAGTCAGGAGGCTAACCAGTTAATTAATTACCAGCCCAAAGCAGCAGCCCCGGAGGATGCCATAGCGGCAATGTTAATTTTACAAACTTTTTTAGATAATTATGCGGCGCACAACCACTGAGCGCTTGTTTATTGTTAAACGGACTCAGGAGAAAGATTGTCGAGGGAAAATTACTGTTTTAAGCCCGCAGCGCGGCCGTTTAGTTTTAATGGCCAAGGGACTATTTAAGCCTCAATCTAAATTAAGCGGTCATCTGGAGCCCTTAACTGTGGTTGATGGTCTTATTGTTTGGAGTCAGCAACCGCTTTTAAGCGCGGCTGTCAGCCGGCAGTCATTTCTTGGGATTAAAAATGATTTGGCCCTAACGGTGGCAGCCACTGAACTAGTAAGACGTCTGGCAGAGTGGTGGCCGCCTGGTCAGCCCTTGCCACGTTCCTGGCTAGACTTAATTACTCTTTTAACTCAGTGGAATAGTCATCATTATTCTTGGTCGCAGTTAACCTTAGCTAGCCAAATTATGTCGTGGCGTTTAGCTCATGAGCTAGGTTATGCGCCAGTCGGGCATACCTGTATTCATTGTGGTCGCCCCCTGGCTGCAGCTTTCTGGAGTGAGAGCCAGGGTGGATTTTTTTGCGAGGCTTGTCAGCCCGAAGGTCTAGTTTGCCACTTGTCTCACCACACCTTGGTTATGTGGGAAGATTTAGTGCGCAGTGAGCGTTTAGAATTGACGAAATTGCCATCATCTTCTACAATTTTAGAAGAGTTAACTGCCTTTTTTAATAGTTGGCTTAATTTTTTAGATTTATGTTAAGGACTTATACTTGTGGTCAATTACGGGCCGCAGAAACTGGAAAGACGGTTTATTTAGCTGGCTGGGTTCAGTCAAGTCGGAATTTAGGCGGCTTAATGTTTATTGTCTTAAGAGACCATAGTGGTTTAATTCAGCTGGTGGTTGATCTAGCCCAAAATCCTAAAGTAGCGGCTGTAGCCGAGCAACTGCATGATGAGTTTGTGGTGCGGGCTCATGGCCAAGTTTGTTTACGACCGGCCGAGATGGTTAATCCCGCTATGCCAACTGGCGAAATAGAGGTGGCAGTAGATGATTTAGAAATTTTAAGCCGTTCTTTGCCTTTGCCTTTTAGTTTAGCTGAAGACAAGGTGGGGCTTAGTAATGAAAATTTACGTTTAGAATATCGTTTTTTAGATTTGCGCCGTCTCAAGGTTCAAGAAATGCTTACTGCTCGTGATTTATTTATCCGGCGCATGCGTCAATATTTTCAGGATTTAGGCTTTGTGGAGGTTCAGACGCCCATTTTATCTAATTCTTCCCCCGAAGGGGCGCGGGATTTTCTTATTCCTTCACGTTTGTTTCCGCGCCGCTGTTATGCCCTGCCTCAGGCGCCGCAGCAATTTAAGCAGCTCCTGATGATTGGCGGTTTAGATAAGTATTTTCAAATTGCTCCCTGTTTCCGCGATGAAGATGGCCGGCAGGACCGTCATTATGGTGAATTTTACCAATTAGACATGGAGATGAGTTTTGTAGATAGTGAAGAAGATATTTGGCAAGTAATGGAACCGCTGATGCTAGAGCTTACGGCTGAATTTAGCTCTAAAAAAATTATTGGCCTTAAGGAAGGACGTTTTCCTCGGCTGACATGGCGTGAGGCCATGGAGACTTACGGCACGGACAAGCCAGATTTACGCTATGATTTAACTATTAAACCTTTAAGCCAATTATTAGTTGCCAGTAATTTAAGTATTTTTAAGGATGCTGTAGCTAACGGTGGCTATATTTATGGTGTAGTTTTGCCAGCCACAGTGAAATTAAGTCGCCATCAGCTAGATGATCTGACTGCTCTGGCTAAGAATAAGGGAGTGGGTGGTTTAAGCTCTTTAGTTTATGGGGGAGAGAGTTGGCAGGGTAGTTTAGCGAACAAACTAGAGGAAGATGTTTTAATGTCCCTGACCAAGCATTTATCTTTAAAGGCAGGGGAGACAATATTAATAGCGGCCGGGCCTGACCTTAAAGCTTGCGAGGCGTTGGGAGCTATTCGGGAGCAGATAGCTATGTGGTTTAATTTAAAAGATCCAGCAACAGCGGCTTGGTGTTGGGTTTATGACTTTCCGTTTTATGAGGTTAGTGAAACTCCGACTGGCCTGGATTTTTCTCACAATCCCTTTTCTATGCCCAAGGGCGGGCTGGAAGCGTTAAAAAATCAGCCGCCATTAGAAATAGTAGCTTATCAGTTTGATTTAGTATTAAATGGCGTAGAAGTGTCTAGTGGAGCTATTAGAAATCATCAACCAGAAGTTATGTATGAAGCCTTTCGTTTGGCAGGTTATGAGCCGGCTGAAGTAGAGCGTCGTTTTGGCGCCTTGCTTAAAGCCTTTAAGTATGGAGCTCCACCTCATGGGGGTAATGCCCCGGGCATTGATCGGTTGCTTATGGCTCTTAAAGACTATGATTCTATCCGCGATGTCTATGCTTTTCCTAAAGATACACAGGGTCGTGATTTATTAATGGGGAGTCCAAGTGAAGTTGATCAAGGTCAGCTCGATGACCTTCACTTAACTTGGCATGAAGATATTAACAAATAATTATATGCCAGTTAAAAAAACCAATCTTTTGCCTAAATTTACTTTTCTTTATTTATTATCCCTTATTTCTTTAATTTTTTTAGCTATTTCTGCCGGGGTGGTAGCTTTCCAGCTAATCAATAAATGGTTGCCCGATCCGCTCATTGGCTATACCGCAAGCCATACTGCCGCTAGCCTGAAGTTTGGCTTGTCAGCTTTGTTGGTTTCTACGCCGTTATATTTTTGGGCCGTGAGCCAAATTAATCGCGGTTTAGTCAGAAAAGAAATTAGCCCGCAGTCTGATTTACGTCGCTGGCTGATTTATTTTATTTTATTAGTTACAGCCATAGTAATGTCTGGCTGGCTTATTGCCTTAGTTTATCATTATTTAGATGGCGAATTAACCGGGCAATTTTTGGCCAAGTCCATCGTAGCGATTGGCATTGCTGCTACTATTTTTGGCTTTTATCGTTATGATCTGCATCGTAATCCTCAATTGCCTAGCGATAAATACCATATTCACTCTTTTGCCTGGCCAGTAGCTATAATTATTGCTGGCCTTATTATTGGCGGTTTTGCTATTGCCGAGAGTCCAGTGGAGGCTCGGAATCGCCGTTATGATGAAAAATTAATCGGCAATTTTTACCAAATAGATAGCGGACTTAATGTTTATTACCAAGCGAATAAACATTTGCCAACCACCTTGGAAGAATTAACAGTGAGTCCTTATTTTCTAGACCCTGCTGTGTTGAAAACCAGCGAAGGAGAGGTTATAGGTTATAGGGTGTTGGGAGATAATGAGTATGAGCTTTGTGCTTTATGGCATACCAGCAATATTAGCCCAAATAATGGCGTTAGAACCGTTGGGGTAGAAAAATGGCCCCATGAAGCCGGTTACCAGTGTCTTAAACAGGTTATTTGGGAGGAAAGAGGTGGTCCAGTGGAACAGTTGTTTAAGGACTAAAAAATGGATTCACAGCGGACCATTATTATTTTGTTTGTTAATTTAGCCTGGTGGCTAATAGCTTTTTTATGGTCTAGTCAGCCGTTAGCCTTGGCCGGAGAAGTGCCCTTGATATATCCTAATAACTGGCCCGAGATTAAGGTTTGGCCGGCCAGCAGCACCTTGGTTATTTCTAATAAAGAGGGGGTGCTGTTGAGTCAGGGCAGCTACCAGTCACGGCCTATTGCTAGCTTAACTAAACTAGTGACCGCTCTTATTGTTTTAGATGCTCATCCCAATTGGTCAGCTAAGTATACCTTAAAAAATGAAGACCAGCGCTATGGTAATATTATTTATGTTTATCCCGGCGAGGTAGTAACAGTAAAAGATTTGTGGGTTGCCAGCTTATTAGCTTCAGACAATACTGCTACCGAAGCCTTAATTCAGGCAGTTGGGTTAAATGACGAGATTTATTGTCAAAAAGTAGAAGAATTAGCTAAAAAACTCAATATTGATTCTGATTTACGCCTAATTGAGCCTACTGGCTTAAACCCAGATAATCAGGCTAGCGCTCGGGCTATGGCGATAATAGTTAATGCCGCTCTGTCTCAGCCAGACATTAAGGAAACATTATTATTAGATAAATATGAGATAATTACCCAAAAAGGTCGGCGGCAGTTGGTTACCAATACCGATAGCTTTATTCGTGGGTCGGTGGCAGTGCCAGATAGCTGGCAGCTTTTAGGCGGCAAGACTGGCTATTTAGATGAAGCGGGCTATTGTTTTGCTGCCCTGTGGCGCAATGATCTAGGGGAAGAACTGGTAACAGTTGTTTTGGGAGCCCCAACTAAAGAGGGGCGGTTTACTATTACTAAAGACCTGCTAGATTATATTACTGAAAAATATTATTAATTGGTTAATTTGGCACGGTGTGTTAAAATATTATATATTATCAATTAGATAAAATTATATGAAAAAATTAATTATTGGCAACTGGAAAATGGCCTTAGGCTATGAAGAAAGCTTAAGGTTGGCGGAAAATTTAGTTTTAAGCCAGCCATATAAGCCGCTTTCAGCAGAAGTAGCCGTTTGTCCCAGCTTTGTTGCCTTACCTTCGGTAGCGAATATTTTAGAAGGCACTGCTATCTTTTGGGGGGCGCAAGATGCGACTCAATTTGAGCCAGGACCGGTTACTGGCGGTACCAGTTTAGAAAGCTTAGTGGAATTAGACTGCCGTTATGTTATTTTGGGCCATAGTGAGCGGCGTCAATTATTTGGCGAAACCGATGAATTAGTTAGAGATAAGCTTAGGGCTACATTAGAGCGGACGAATTTAATTCCAGTAGTCTGTGTCGGTGAAACCTTAGCTGAGCGGGAAGCTGGTCGGGCTGAAGAAACGGTGCTGGGACAGCTTAAGGCAATTTTAACTTCCATAGTAATGCCGGCAGACCATAGGGTAGTTTTGGCCTATGAACCTATTTGGGCTATTGGCACAGGAAAAACTAGTACCCCCGAACAGGCTGAAGCCATGCATAGCTTTATTAGACAATTTCTGGGCACATTAGGTTTTAATGGTGTTCGGATATTATATGGCGGCAGCGTTAAACCAGAAAATGCTGGTAAATTATTATCTCGACCCAATATTGACGGCCTATTAGTTGGTGGAGCCAGTTTGTCAGCCTCTAGTTTTTGGTCTATAGTATTTGCTTAAATTGTATGTTTTTGGTGTGGCTGGGGGTTATTTTGCTTATTGTTGCTTTAGCTGTCGTGTTGTTTATTATCTTGCATAAGATGCCGCTGTTAGCCAATATTGATATAGACAATCTGCCAGCCGAACAAGCGGCAGCTAAAAAGGAGGCCATTATTAATGATCGGATTCGTCGGCAATTGACTAGGTGTGGTTGGTGGTGGCGCAATATTTTATCTCCTGTTTATGCTAAAATTAAGGGATTTTTTGGGCAAGGTTATGCTAAATTGAAGCGACTTCATCGGCAACAAATAAAAACTAAATTACAGTCGCAGGGTCTTAATGAACAGCGAGCTAAGGAGCTTTTACTTGAGGCTCATGAGGCTTTGTCTCAGGGGCGAGTAAATGAAGCAGAACAGTTGGTGCTGGAGTCATTAGAATTAGACCAGCGCCAGATAGATAGTTTTGCTTTTTTAGCTGAGGTATATAATGAAGCTAAAAAATATAAAGAGGCGCAGGAAGTTTGGCAATATATTGTTAAACGTTTAACCCAGAAATATAGGGCGGAAGAATTACGGCGACGTCCTGAAACTAAAGATACTAAACAGAAATTAGCCGATTATTGCTATTTATTGGGGCAATCATATTACCGCGATGGTCAGTTAGAGCGGGCTGATTATTATCTAAAACAAGCCCTAAAATTAGCGCCTAAAAATCCGCGCTATCTTGACACTATGCTGGCAGTTAGTATAATGAGAAAGGATCGGGTTACGGCGGTTCTTATTTTAGATACCTTAACTGCTGTCGATCCTAATAATGGAAATTTGTCAAATTATTTAGAACAAATAAAACAATTATAATTTTGCCGTTGTAGCTCAGCTGGTAGAGCACTTCCATGGTAAGGAAGGGGTCTCGGGTTCAAGTCCCGACGACGGCTCCAAG